>CAZIXJ010000206.1:0-4783 GCA_964542835.1 uncultured Hyphomicrobiales bacterium | reverse complement strand
TCTACTCCGGTGGTATATCCTCTTATTAATTCTATTCTGAAAAATAATTATTCTGATGGAAATTTTGGAAAATTATACAGTTATGCTACCTCTGCCAATAAAGTAGCTATGCTTATAACTACATTTTTATTCGGCATATGGCTCGACAGTAATAATTATTCTTACATAATTCTCTATCCTGTACTAAGCATTTTGAGCATTTTTTCAATATATTTATTGTCAAAAGCTGTGAAGATAAACTATATTTCGGGAGAAAAATCAAACTCGGGAGTAATGGAATCTGTAAAAAACTCAATGAAATCCATGATTGGGATAATCAAATCAAACAAGCCATACAGAGATTTCGAGTTTGCATTTATGATGTACGGATTTGCCTTTATGCTTACTATCGCAGTGATTACTCTTTTTCTTGCACAAGAGCTTAATTTGAATTATACAAGTATTGCATTTTACAAAAATTCATATAATGTAATTGCTATCATCACATTGCCGTTTTTTGGGAGATTAATTGACAGAATTGACCCGAGGATATTCGGAGTAATTGCATTTTCTACGCTTCTAATCTATATTCTTTTTATGATGCTCACTCAATTTTACCCTGTTTATTTTGACTGGGGTGATTACAGATTTTACCATCTTTTAATTATATCCTTTGCATTTAACGGACTATTTGCCGCAAGTATGCCTTTATTATGGAATATCGGTTCGGCATATTTTTGTGGAAAAGACGATGTAAGCACTTATCAGTCTATACATTTATCTATGGTTGGCTTCAGAGGGCTGTTTGCACCACTTTTCGGAGTTGGTTTGTATCAGGTAATCGGTTTTTCAGGAGTTTTCATTACCGGTATCGTATTCCTGATATTTTCAATCCTTATCATGCTCAAATCATATAAAAGGCATCAGTTGCAGGGGCTGACTAATAAGTAAAGCTATTAATTTTTCAACGTCAGACAAGAATGTCTGACCTACTGCTTATTGTAGGTAGAACATGCGTCCCCGCTTGTTCTTGCTTTCAGGCGAGGACGCCTGAACTACCTATAAGTAGAACAGACATTCCAGTCTGCTGTATATGTTAATACTTATTAGTCAGCCCCGTTAAATCTAAAATTAATTATATGCAATTAGTTTCATATATTATAATTATTTACTAATAAAAATCAAATAAATATAATATATCTTAAAATAATGTTTTTTAATTAAAAAATAATTATTATATTGCATATATTATTAATATACGATGTATTTATTATGACTGAAACAAAAAATTTATCAAATACTGAAATTGCTAAAGAAATTAAAAATTTCGAGAAGCAACAAGGAATCAATGATTCAAAATCACGTGTTTTAATTATTGATGATGACCCATGGATAATTAAGATATTAAAAAAATACCTTACAGATATTGGTTTTGAGGTGATTGGAGCCGAAAATCCCGTAGATGGAATTGCATTAGCGATAAGACACAGACCATTGCTAGTATTCCTGGATATTATTATGCCGGATATAAAAGGTACTGTAATGCTGCAAATGCTGAAAAAAATTGATATTACTTCTAAAATTCCGGTAATTATCTTATCAGGAAATCTTTCAAAAGAAGTGCTGGGAAATGCTTTTAAAAACGGAGCAGCCGGGTTTATTTCCAAGCCGTTTGATGAAGAAATATTGATTGAAAAGTTAAAAGAAGTTCTTGGTTCATCAGTATCCAAATTACTGGATCTTGATGATGACGAAGTTACTTTAGATAAAGAATTATAATATAAAATAGAGTGATTGTATGAGTGAACATTTGGATAATTCCGAATTAAAAGAGTATTTCAAAGAGTTAAAGAAGAATCATAATACTACTACAAACGGAGAGAGCTTTGACGTCCTTATTATTGATGATGACCAATGGATCCACAGGATATTAACTCATTATCTGAAAGAATTCGGATTAAACGTTAGTAGTTCATTTAATGCATTTGATGGGATTGCCAAGGCAGTACAGTCGCCACCCATATTAATACTGCTTGATATAATAATGCCTGAAGTAAAAGGTGATGTATTGCTGAAGATGTTAAAAAAAATCAAAGTTACATCCAATGTTCCGGTAATCATTATGTCAGGAAATCTCAATAAATTGATACTTGGTGATACTTATAAGAATGGTGCTGCCGGATTTATATCAAAACCATTTTCTAAAGACCTCGTATTTGAAAAAATAAGAGAATGCCTAACCGGTAAATCCAAAATCACTGAAGAAGTTGAAAAAATTATAGCTGAGGAAGGCTGAAAGTAAAAGTACTCCCCTTATTGATTTCGCTCTCTACAGTGATATTTCCATTGTGTATATCTACAAACTCCTTGGAAATTATCAGCCCCAGCCCTGTGCCTTTTTCATTATTTGTACCTTTAGTGCTGAAACTGTTTTCAATTTTAAAGAGCTTATTCTTTACGTTTTCAGGCATTCCAACGCCTTCGTCTGTTACATAAATCTTAATGGAACCTTGTGTTTCTTTTGCATCTATGGTAACATTGCTGTTTGCATTACTGAATTTTATTGCATTTGTAAGTAAATTTCTGATTACCGTATCTATCATATTTCTGTCACATTCAATATTTATCTTTTTTGAAATATTATTGATGATATCGATATTCTTTTCTTTTGCGGAGGAATTGACATTTACAATATTGTTATAAGCCATTTCATACAAATTATTGCTTGTTGGTTTGTATTCAATTCCGTTCATTTGTGATTTTGCCCATATCAATAAGTTTTCAAGCAGGTTGTAAGTGTTTTCGGCGGCATTATGAATATTAAAAGTAATTTTATCAAATTCATCATCAGACATAGAATCCTTGTAGTCTTTAAGTACCATAGTAAGATTCATAAGGGCAGTGAAAGGGTTTTTAAGGTCGTGTGCAATAATTGAAAAAAGTTTATCTTTTGTGCTGTTCAGTTCATTCAATTCTTCATTTTTCCGGATTATTACTTGTTCACTTTCTTTTTGTTTGGTAATATCTTGTTTTACCCCAATGTAATGAGTAATTCTGTTATTGGAATTTACAATTGGAGATATAATGGCATATTCGATAAATTCTTCTCCGTTTTTCTTTTTATTTACAAATTCACCTTTCCAGATTTTCCTTTTTGAAACTGTTTTCCATAAATCTTTATATAATCTTTTATCTGTTTTTCCGGTTTGGAGTACTCGGGGATTTTTACCTATTAATTCTTCATAATCATATCCTGTTATCCTGCAAAATGTCCTGTTTACATATTCAATTTCAGCACGTCTGTTTGTAATTACAATTGAGACGGGATTTTGCTCTACGGCAGTGGATAATTTTTTGATTAGTATTTCATCATTTTTCCGTTTTGTAATATCTCTTATAGAAGTAATCCTTATAAGATTACCGTTTTGCTCGTACGATTTCCCTGATATTTCTGCCCAAAAAACATTGCCGTCTTTGTTATACATTTCAATTTCATATGGCTCTTCAGATTTTTCTTCTCTTTTCTTTTTAACGAGTTTTCTGTATTTCGGCAATACTTTCATACCAATTTCTGTATCAGGGAGAATATCACTTGAAAAACCAAAAGTATCATTTGCTGCTTTGTTATAAGCGATGATTTTATCATTTTCAGTTACAATAATTGATTCAAAACTGACATCAGATAGGAACTTATAATTTTGCTGACTTTTTTTCAAGGCATTTCTTGATTGCATTTTATCAGTAACATCTCGAGCAAAAGAAACTATTACATCATTATCAGCCATTTTGGCTAAAGTAAATTTTGTCTGAAAGTATTTCTCACTATCATTAGGACTTTGATATTCCTGTATTTGAGGTTTGCCGGTATGTAGTAACTCTTCAAATTTTTCTGTAATCTTATCTGCAATAGTTTTTTCAAAAATATCATAATGATTTAATCCGATAGCTTTGCTTTTGGGCATAAAAAGATGTTCATGATTATTAGTCCATATATCAATGATTGTTCCGTCGGGCTTATGAATAAATAAAGCATCATCAAGTGATTGAATAATTGCATTGAGATTATCCTTTGCAATACGCAATTCTTTTTTTGATTTTACTCTTTCAGTAATGTCAGTTAATAATGTCCGGCAGTAATTGTTTTTATTGGAATAATCAAAAAATTTATTACTTCTTAATTCATAAATTTTGCCGTTTTTGGTTTCAAACTTATTTATTAGGGTTTTTTCAGAGTGAAACACCTCAGAAAAATATTTATTAATATCCTCAGATTGTTCGGTTTTAAAAAAAGAATCAATGGGTCTGTTCGTTAAAAATTCTTTATCTAATTCAAATAAAACTAATGCACTTTTATTTACATTAAAAATGATTCCGTTTTTATCAGTTATTAAATAGGGTAGAGGTGCATTTTCAAAAAGCTCTTTATACATTATTGAAGATTCATTCATCCTGGCTTGTGTTTTTTGTAGCTCTTCATTTTGAAGTTCAAGTTCAATCTGATAAACTGAAAGTTCTTGCAGCAATTCCTTGAATTTCTTATCAGAATTGGGACTGACAGATTTTTTATCAAGTAATTCTTCAGCTTTGTTTTTCAAAATATCAAAATTATTTTTTTTAACCATATAAAACAAATCCAATAATTTACATATGAAACACAAGCAATATACTGAAAATTTCATTTTAAAAAAAATGAAATAAAAAATTTACACAACCTTACAACACATTTGATATAACGAAATTAAATTTAATTATTATTGATAAAAAATTATTTATTTAGCCAGTCTTTGAATCCGGAAGATTTATC
>CAZIXJ010000205.1:0-5694 GCA_964542835.1 uncultured Hyphomicrobiales bacterium | reverse complement strand
GGGGCTGAAATATGCAATGCCCGGAATTATGGAAATAATCGCTTCTCCATCTGCCAATGTAAGTCCGGGAGAAAATTTTCCTTTTTTTTCTTTTCTTGTATCTTCAGCTTCTTCATCATCGGCGGAATTATCTTCCGAAAAAGATTTATCTTCATATTTCGGATTTATTATAATATTATTAGTGCCAAGAAGTTTCATTTTATTCAGTATTTCCTGCTCAGCACCTTTACCTATTGCAAGCATAGCAATTACGGAAGCCACTCCGAAAATTATTCCGAGAGAAGTAAGAGCAGAGCGGAGTTTGTTTTGGAGAATTGCCTCAAAAGCAATTTTCAGATTGTATATTGCAGAAAGATACATTATTCTTCATCCAGTCTGTTTAATTGCAAATCCTGCATATTTTCCAATGTGTTTCCAAGTAGTATTTCATCATCCCGTTTTAAACCTTTTTCAACTATCACTTCATTTTCATTCATAATACCGGTTTTTATTTCCTGTTTTACGAAACCCTGCCCATTTTTTATTATCACATAATTCAGATTGTCATTTTCGGAATCTCTGTAAAAAGCATCCAAAGGAATATAAAGAACAGAATCAATCTCAGTGATAAGAATATTATTGCTTGTAGTCATAGCAGGAAGAAGAGTCGTATCTTTATCAAGAATATCAATTATTACCTCAAATACTTTAGCATCGGAATTCTTTTGTTCCTGTCCGATATTTGCTACGCTGGTTACTTCACCTTTTAGCTTCTTATCAGGATTTGCATCAAGGGAAATATCTACGGACTGCCCCTTTTCAATTTTCTGAATATCAATTTCATTTACGAAAGTAATTGACTCCATCTCCGTCAAATCTGGCAATGTGGCTACTTCAGGGTCCCATGCACTTATCTGCGAGCCTACAGTTCTTTTTCTGCCGCCGTAAGTCCTGGAATAAACTACCATACCATCGGCAGGTGCGGTAATAGTAAAGCCCTGCATCAGGTCCTGAATTATCTCAAGCCTTTGAGTTTCTTTCGATAAATCGGTATTGATTACTTTCAGCTCAGCTTTTGCCTGCTCTACTTTCGTTTTATAATTTTCTTTTGCTTGATTATATGAACGCTTAGCCTGTTCGTAAGTAATTTCTGCCTGCCTTTGAGTAGCCGGCGGTTCATATACTGATTGCTCCCATTCCAGTTTTTTCTGCTCGAGATTAAATTTCAGATTTACAAGTTCATTTCTGGCGTTGGAGAGATTTAGCGTACTGTCTAATTGCTTCTGCTTATATTGAGTTTGGATTTTTTCAATATTGAGCTGAATTTCATTCATCCTTGAGGCAATTTCGGACTTATCCAGCTCTGCTACGAAGTCTCCTTCTTCTACCAGTGTACCTTCATCTACGAGCTTATTTATTTTCATTTGCCAGATATTCATTCTTCTTGCATTTGAAGGTCCTTTAATGCTTATGGAATTCTTTGACCTTAGCTCACCGCTTACCTGTACGGAAGATCTGAAAGTTCCGTATTCAGGGGTGATTAAAATATGGTTTTCCTTTTCTGCAGAAGAATAAAAATAAAAAAATAGTGAAAGAGCAATAATAAATAATATAATGCTCAAAATAATTTTTTTCATTATAATAAATTCCTTATTTTAAATTTTAACATTAACAATTTATGAATTAATTGGAAATAATCCAAGCACACTATAAAATATTTTTATACGTTGTAAAATAAGATTCAGATTATCTGAATTATTTTTATTTTTTATTTGGATAATTTAAAAAGAGTTTATAAATTTGTATTATGAGAACATTTATAAATATAATAACTTTGATTTTTGCTGTAACGTTTGCAGCAATGGCTGCCGATAATTACATCAACAGCCTTAATGCATCATCAGACGGCAAGCAGGTAAAGGTTACCTGGTCCACCCTTGAAGAAGATAATATTTCTTCTTTCGAAGTGGAAAGGTCAGGGAAGTCCGGTCAGTTTGCATATATCGGCGAGAAAAAAGCTAAAGGTTACCCTTCCGGCTATGAGTTGATAGATGATAACGAACTGATGAAAGAATCAAATTCTGATGCAGAAACTCTTAATCAAAGTGAATACAAATACAGGATTAAAATCCTGATGAAAGACGGTTCATTCGAATACAGCAATACCGTAAGCGTTACTCATAATACAAGCAGTATGAGAAAAACCTGGGGTATGATAAAAGAAATGTTTCGCTAATAATATCGCTAATTTTTCCTGAAATATATTATGATAAAAATCAAACTTATAATTGCTCTTTTTCTGAGCAGTTTTTTTATATTAAACTCAAAAGTAAGCGTTCATCTTCTTGATAATAACAATCAAAAAGATGTATATGAAAACAGATTTTTATCAAATAATGAAAATGCCTTCCCTGAAGACAGTTTATCCGAACCTACTTACAGACATATTTCCAAATCAGGCAGATTTGAATTTGAATACACACTATCAGGCATAGGTGCAGTTTCAGACAAGGATGATAACGGTAATGGTGTGCCGGACTATATTGACAGTGCCGAATACTATTTTGAATTCGTTTATGACCTTTACGTAAACCAGCTTGGATTCATCTCCCCCGTAAAGAAAGATTATTTTGAAGACGGAGAGCCATACAAAGTAAAGTTTTATGAAACAGGCAGCTATTACGAATTTGAAGATAATGGTGAAACAATCACTTCTCCCGGAGGTGCTTACGGCTTTACTATGTCAATAGAAGAAATTTTACCAAAAAGAAAATACGAAAGGCATTATTCTACTATACATATGGATAATAATTTTTCTGAAAAAGATTCTGTACTTTTAGGCGATAGAAAATACCGTACTTTTTATACATTCGGAATGGATGCTATGAAAGTAACTATTGCTCACGAGTTTATGCATTCAATACATATGATGTACGGGCTTGATAATCCATACAGCAGAGCATTTCTCGAGATGCACAGCGTACTAATGGAAAATTATGTATTCCCGGAAGTAAATGATTATGTGCAATATGTTAAGGCACTATATTCAAATTTAAACTCGCAATACAGTAACTTATCTACTCTCTCACCTGATGCCGGATACAGATATTCAATATTTCTTATGATGCTTTACGAAAAATACGGGATTAATTTTTCCAAAAGAGTAATGGAACTAACATACGAAGGAAATTCAAATTTTGCAGCACTTGATATGAGTATAAAAGAAGAAAATCCTGAAAGTTCAATTTCTGATGAATGGTGTGAGTTTAAAGACTGGATATACTATTCCGGAAAAGGAAAAATGATAAATCCCGAAAAAACATTTGATGATTACGAACATTTCGGTATGCTCAATTTCATAAATGAATCGGAATTTGAAACTCCGGTATTTATGCACTCAGCAACACTTAAGAATTTCGAACTTAATAATATCAGATTGTTTTTCAAAAAAGAAGGAACAATATCAGACGATACTCTCGATATAATGCTTACAAATAAAAATCCATCAAAACTTTTCAACAACTCAAATGAAGAACAGGAATATATATTTGATGTAGCAGACTACAAAGCTAAATCAAGTATGACATTAATGGAAGAAATCAATTACTATTTCGGTATTGATAAAGATGAAGACATTTGCTATACGATTTTTACAGGTACCGGAGAAAAAACCGCAAGCCTGAGCCATTCATTTCCAAATCCCGTTAATCTCAATTCCGATGACCATCTTTACCTTCCCGTACCAAAAATTGGTTCTTTATATCAGGAAGCTACATATGCAATTTATGATGTAAATATGAACGAAATCAGCAGCGACAAATCTGAAATTATCCCTTATGAAGGAAAAAGGGTAATCAGAATTGATGATATAAGCAGAATGTCTCCCGGAATTTATATTTTTTCTGTCAATTACTATGATGATAATATTTTAGGAAAAATTGCCGTAGTAAGAAAATAATGAATATAAGCATAGAAGCAACTGAATTAGCAAAAGCCTTCTCTTCGGCTAAATATATTTTTGATAAAGTTAATATCGAACTGAAATTTGGCGATACCCTTGCTATTACAGGGCATAACGGTTCAGGAAAATCTACTTTACTGAAAATCCTTTCAGGAATACTAAAGCAATCCAAAGGAGATATTAAATACTATAAAGATTCCTCTGAAATTACAAAAGATGAATTCAAGACGCATTACGGTTTTGTAGCACCATATCTCAATTTGTACGAAGAATTTAATCCCGTTGAACATTTAAAATTATTCAGTAAAATTCGCGATATTCAATTCGATACAGAATATTATAAATATTTACTCAAAAGATTCAAACTTTTCGAGGCACGTCGAAAACCTATAAGAGATTTTTCCTCAGGTATGAAGCAGCGAATGAAATTCATAATGAGTATTCAGCACAAGCCCGAAATACTATTTCTTGATGAACCAACCTCCAATCTTGATGAAGAAGGAATTTCCACTGTAAATGAACTGATAAAAGAATTCAAATCAGAAAACAAGATGATAATAATGGCGACAAATGAAGTTCGCGAAAAAGAGCTTTGCAATATATTTTATCTCTTGAAAACAATAAATAATTTGTAAATTGCCAAACAATTTATCGTCAAATTTGAAATTAATTTTATAAAATAATATGAAAAAGTTTTTATTATTCTTTATAGTTACGCTTTTTTCCTGCAACTCACAAAATGAGCAGGCTGCTGAAGAAAAGCCCAATATGCACTACAATGCATTTATTTCTACTCTCAAATTGCCCGAAGAACTCGACTTTTGTGGCGAAAGAGTACCTATGGAAATAGAAGAAGTAAAAGAAAGGGCATACAGGGAACTATATCTTCTTATGGATGACCCCGGGCAGATAATGCTTTATTTTAAACGTAGCGGAAGGTACTTCCCAATGTATGAAAGGATATTCCGCGAAACAAATATGCCGAACGATTTGAAATATCTCTCAGTAGCCGAAAGCGCCCTTTATCAGTCCACTTCACGTGCCGGTGCAGTCGGTTTATGGCAGTTTATGAGAGGTACTGCAAGAGAATACGGAATGCACGTAAGTAATTACGTAGATGAAAGACGCAATCCCGAAAAAAGCACTTATGCCGCTATGAAATATCTCAAAAATGCATATGAAAAATCAGGTTCCTGGGCATTAGCCGCTGCAGGATATAATATGGGAATGGGCGGAGTAAACAGTGCAATGAATTTTCACGTAGATGCAGTCGATTATTACGACCTTTTTCTCAATTCGGAAACTTCCAGATATTTATTCAGAATTGTAATAATTAAAGAAATTATGAGCAATCCCGAAAGATATGGATTTCAGATAGATTATAATGATCTGTATAAGCCCTATAAAACCAAAACTGTAGAATGGAACGGTTCAATAGATAATCTTGCAGTCTGGGCATCACAGAGAGGTACGACTTACAAAGACGTAAAAATCCTAAATCCCTGGATACTGAAACGCAGTCTGAGACCACCACTATCAGGGCAGAAATACGAAATATTAATTCCTGCTGATACAGGAGAATGATTTAATATAGTATCCTCTAAAACTCAATATCAATTTTTGAGATTTAAACTAATAACATAATGCAAGTATATGATTTTTATATGTTACGCTATTTAAGATTTAAACTAAGTTGCTTTCAAACATTCAAGAGAAAACATCTGATTCCCACCTGTGCCGATTTTATCGGTAAA
>CAZIXJ010000204.1:0-5706 GCA_964542835.1 uncultured Hyphomicrobiales bacterium | reverse complement strand
GAAAACACATTGGTCATTTGAAATATATTATACGATTGAAAGCAACTTGGTATAAGCACAGCTTAGTTGGAAATATTCCTGTGATTTCAAAATCAAATTTTGTCCCGATAAATCGGGATACCTCCGCTGTCTGAGGACAATTAGAATTTCAGTAGCATTGGCATCATTAGGATTTTGATTAACATATGAATTTATTAAATTTTTACAAATGAATATGTTGATAAAACGAAAGTTTATTTTAAGTTTTAGTATAGCCTTTTATCAGCTTTTGGATATTGTAGATTTCAAAAAGTTTTTGAATGAAAGGTCGGAAGTATCATCAGCCTTACCTGATGGTGGCTTTTGGTAGGAATTATTATTTTGCTTTTCTTCTGCGGAATTTAATTCACTTATTAGAGTTATGTTTTTTTCTGCTACCCCAATCAGAAATCTTCTTTCTTCGGCTTCTATTACGAAAAGGCTTGATTTTGCAGATATAGGCTGCTTGGAAATAATTTTTATATGAGCGGAATTACTCATGTTCTTATTTTTTTCAACATATTTTTTTAGTGCGTATAGCATCCCTCCAATAATCACAACCGAAAGGATTAAAATAAGGAATGTATTTACTATTGGTTGGTCAGGCATAATACATTCCTTATTTTTTAATTCCGCGTAATCTGTCTGAAGGGTCCACAAGCGTAGTAATTCTTATACCGAAATGTTTATCAATTACTACTACTTCGCCTTCTGCTACTTTTTTGCCGTTAATCAGCACATCTACCGGTTCACTTACGAGCTTATCAAATTCGATTACAGAGCCTCTTCCGAGCCTTAAAATTTCCCGGATAAGCATATTTGTACGTCCCAGTTCGATAGAAACCGGCAACTGCAAATCATAGAGCAATTCAAGTTTGGGATCTAACGGTGAATAAATAGTCTCACCGGGAGTGCTTCCCTCTTCTTCATTGCCACTATCATTCTGCTCCTGCTGAGCAGTCTCTTCTTCTTCTGTGTCTCCGCCCTGTATGAGAGCATCAATTTCTTCTTGTGTCATTAAATTTTCTCCTCCTGTTTGAATGACAAATCGATGTCAACTAAATCTTTTTCTTTGAGCGGTCTTGTAATCCTGACCGCTTTTTTTCCTTCTACGCTTCCGGGCTTTCCGGCTAATTTGCGTTTTCCTGATATTAAAACTTCAATTTCATGGCTAATTCTTTTCTTTAATTTGATTACGTCTCCTTCTTTTAGATTTAAAATTTCTTTTACGGTAAGGGACGTTTTTCCCAGCTCTGCAATTATTGGCAGATGGGTAGTGGACATATGCTGATGGAGCATCTGCATATTTTCTTTCATTTTACTTTCGTTTACTCTTACCTGAGATGTGGTTACCTGCTGTCTGTTCAGTTTTGCAAGCACATCTTCCAGAGCAAATGTCGGGAAGCAGAGATTCATAAGATAAGTCTGATTACCGCCGATAGTGATGTCAAATGAAACTACTACCACAATTTCAGAAGAAGGGGCTACCTGCACAAAATCTGCTTCCATTTCAAGTCTTTGATAAGTAAAGTTAAGATCGGCTATAGACCTCCATGAATTTTTCAGGTCAGAAAGTGCATGCTCAATAATTCCTCTTACCACTGCCTGCTCAATAGGTGTAATCGTTCTTGCCTTGGGTGGTGAATCGGAATCTCCGCCAAGCAACTTTTCTACGAGAGAAAGAGCAAGCTGCGGACTTATTTCAAGTATGCCGCTTCCGTCAGTCCCTTCAATTTCAAATACATAAAGAGCGCTGGGATTAGCTACCGAAAGGATGAATTCCGAATAAAATAATTGATCTACTGATGTTACTTTGATTGATACAACTGTCTGAAGTTTTGAAACTAAGTAATATCCGAATACTTCTGCAAAATTCTCGTGGACAGTCTGCAGAGTTCTTACCTGATTTTTGGATATTCGGTTTGGTCGTCTGAAATCATAATTTGTAATGTCGGATTTGTCAAGGCTTTTGGTGCCTGTGATTACATCCTCTACATCTACTCGCCCACTCGACATATCCGTCAGCAGATCATCTATCTCATTTTGTGATAATACATCAGCCATATCTCAAAACCTACTGGATTATAAATCTTAATATTACAACATCTTTTATTACTGCTCCGTTATCAAGAAAAATATCTTTAAACTTCTTTTTTAAGATACCGGGCAATTCACTTCTTTTATTTTGTAATTCAGTCTCGTTATTAGACCATACTACTTCATTCACTACTGACCTTACTTTAGCCATATCTTTTTTATCAAACAATTCGTGAGATGTTTCGCTTTCCGTATTTACCTGTATTACTTCGCCGTTTTCATCATATGCTACGTATTCCACACCAATATCTACAACTACAAATTTACCTGAATTTTTCGGATTTGTAATTATCTCGCCAATTTCAAGAAAATGAACATTTTTAGTTTGCCTGTCAACTACATCCTGAAGTTCTGCATATTTTGTTTTCAAGTCAAATTCATCACTTTTTTCTTCATCATCTTCAGAATCCTGTTTTTCAGATTCATTTGAAGTTTGTTCAGTATTAGTATGTTGCATCATATTATTCACCATTAAATATACTGCTCCAAGCGTACCGCCGATTAAAATAAGCAGAGCTGCAAAACTAATGCCGATAATAAGCGGCAGAGAAAGCCCTTTTTTCTTTTTTGGAGGCGGCTCAGGCTCTTGTATCTGCTGCCCACCGGCTTCATTTTCATTATTTTGGTCTTTAGCCATTTTATTATCCTGCTTAAAAATTATTTAATAATATTATTATCGTCATATTTATACTAATATTAACTACTATTCTCCAACAATTATTTTGCCAGATTTATTTTTTTAAAGGATTAGATAGCGATGGAGGATTTTTAAAATTTCCGTCTATACTTCTTATTTCTGCATCTTCAAAAAGCAAATCAGGAACTATAACAGAAGCCCCGACATACTGACCGCCTCCTGTAATAAAAGGTGATATCACTGCACTTGCCAGAAGATTATGCACGTATAAATCACTGCCTGTAAAGATTACATCTCTGAATGAACGATGATTAAATCCTGCTCCCGTAGCACCTCTTACAAGTTCCTCTCTTCCATCGTGATACACTTTATATGCTTCTGCCACGGCAATTTTGCCATCACCTCTCGGTATTTCATACTTTCCGGATGTTTCTCTGAAAAGAGTGGTAAACATAAGATTTCTGTTCATTACTTTTTTAACTATTATCCCATATTCAAGTTCTCTGGCTTTCAGGAATTCTATCATTTTTGACTTTAATTCTTCATAACTCATTTGTTTATCACTTTCAGATTTTAAAATCAGATTGCTGTACATGGCTGCGCCTTTTCTTTTGTGTCCGTTACTTTCACGCACTCTTCGCGTCGGAATTCTTTCTGAAATCAAATTCTTCAGATAACCGTTTTCTACGAGGTTGATATTTTCCGGCTCTTTGCCTGTGTCATCAAGCTCGAAATTACCCAGTAAATATGTACCGTTAAATTCTTCCATTTTGGGCTTTGCTTCTACCGAGAGAAAATCCGGCAATACTCTGCCGCCGATTTTCATCTGAAATGCCTTGTTTCTTTCATCAGACTGGACGCCGGATTCGGTAATTACATCACGCTGAGTAACAAAATTGGGGGCAAAAGTCTGAACGAATAGTTCAGCAGCAGCTTGCCCTGTAAATAATACCGGACCGGAATAAGGCTCATCGAAACTATCTGAACGGAGTTGTGTGGCAACAGAAACTGCTATATCTTTGGCTGCGTTCATCAGAGAATCATACGAGGGCAACTCTTCAGGGGTGTCTGCGTAGGCAGTAAAATAATCTGCTACAGGCATACCGTCATCAGCAATCGAAAATGCAACTATTTCAAGCCCTGTCATCATTTCAGTTTTTATATATTCCATTCCTTCACTATTTACGTAATAAATTGTTTCCGGAATAAATTCCATCCCTGCAGATGATTTGAAAATTTCAGGATATTCTCGAAAAACTGCCGAAACATCATTGCAAAGACTGATATATTTCTCAAGATTGAATTCGGGATGTTCTTTTTTGATAAAAGTTTGATTTACAGGAATTTTCAAAAAATCACTCGTAGTATCTACGCGGGACCTGTTTTCCAGAACGGATTTCTTTTTTGAAAATATTTCGGCTGATTGCTTATAAGCCGCATCTGTAGCCAGCCAAAGTTCTCTTCTGAGTGATGAGTAATCGGGATTTACGGGAATTCTTCTGTTTTTAAATCGCTCTTCATCGTCAGATGAGCCGAAAAAACCGAGACCAACATCAAAGAAGTTGGTATTGTCGAATTTATAATCTCCCACTCTTACTTCTACATTAACAGAAGCCGTTCTTACAGTATCATAAGACCTTAAATTGCCGAGTACGGCAGAAACCTGATTTACGTCCTTTATGCTAAGTTTGTATTCGATATAATATGGTTTGTCAAGCCCGTCCATTTTAAGCTCATTCATTGACCTGTCTAATTCAGCCCGCATTGCCTGCAGAATTTCTTCATCATTTGCCGATAACAGATTAAATCCCGCAAATTGAATTGCAATAATAATATATAAGATGATTTTCATATTATATTATAACTCCTGAAACTAATATATGAAATAAAATTCAAATAAGAACTAAACGTAAATAGCATTAATATATTAATTTTTATTATCAACTAAAGGTAAAAAATGTCAGAATTTAATGTTTTATTGCAAAGCAGTATGGATTTGCTGGGTCAATACATACCTAAGGTAGTGGGCGCTATACTTGCTCTGATAATAGGTTTCAGAGTAATAAAATTACTGTCGGGTTACTTCGAAAAACTAATGGATAAAAGGGATTTTGAAATTTCACTGAAAAAATTCTTTGCAAATATTTTTGGAATTATTCTTAAAGTATTGCTGATAGTATCTGTCATATCAATGCTTGGCATACATACCACTTCATTTATAGCAATTCTCGGTGCAGCAGGTCTTGCCGTTGGTCTTGCTTTGCAGGGAAGTCTTGCTAATTTTGCAGGAGGTGTGCTTCTGCTTATCAATAAGCCTTTTGTGGTAGGAAATTTCGTAAGCATAAACGGTTTATCAGGTACTGTGGATTCTATAAGCATTATTTATACAATTCTCAAAACACCCGATAACAAAACTATCGTGATACCAAACGGCACTGTTTCCAACAGCAGCATTACCAATTTTTCTGCTGAAAAGCAAAGAAGACTGGACTTAACAATAGGAATCGGCTATGGCGATGACATAAAAAAAGCAAAGCAAATACTTGATGAATTAATACAAAATGACAGCAGAGTATTGAAAGAGCCTGCTCCAGTAATAGCTGTAGCGGAACTTGCAGACAGCTCGGTTAATTTTACCGTAAGAATGTGGTGTGAGGCGACAGATTATTTTGCTTTGATGTGGGATATGCTTGAAACAATTAAGCTGACTTTCGACGAAAAAGGCATCAATATTCCATTTCCGCAAACAGATGTTCACCTTTACAAGCACAAAGGATAAACCAAAAAAAGCTGATATATGTTTTTATTTAAAGTGTAGTTCGTTTAGCGGAACTACACTTTTTTAGTGTGTCGGGGATGGGTTACATAGTGTTTCATTAATCCAAGTTTAATTCAAAAAAGCAAAATCGAATAATTCATTATACTAAGTTGCTCTCATACGAGCAATTTATAAA
>CAZIXJ010000203.1:0-5782 GCA_964542835.1 uncultured Hyphomicrobiales bacterium | reverse complement strand
TTTTTTATTTCATTATATTTTAGTTCAGAAATTTTTTTTTTGCCTGTTGCAGTTCTTCCTAAATAATCATCATGAAAAGCTACAATCTCATTATCAGCAGTGAGCTGAATATCCAGTTCAATAATATCAGCACCTTCAATAATAGCGTTTTCAATAGCAATAAGAGTATTTTCAGGGAAATTTCCCGAAGCACCCCTGTGAGCCGCTATTAATACTTTTTGACTAAGCGCATAATTTCTAAGTTTTTTCATAATATTAAATCATAAATTCTAAATTATTACCAAGTAAAATTGTAATATATAAATTTTTTTTTGAATTTTCATAAAAAATCTGAATTATTAAAAATATCTAACTTGATTATTTCAAGTTTTTATTTTATTTTAATAAAATTTTAAAATTTACATTTGGAGATTATTATGCCGGGAAAGACAAAAATATCTGATATTATGAGTAAAGAAGTATTTTCAGTAACAATGGATGATACTTTAAAAAATGCTCATGAACTTATGGAAAAAGAAAAGATTAAAAAACTGCCTGTACTTGAAGGAAAAAGTTTCGTAGGGGTAGTAACAGAAAAAAAAGTTATGGAATATGTATTAAGAGGCATTTATGAGCCTGAAAATACATTCGGAGAAGAGGGCTTCAATAAGTTGTCCGATTTTGAGAATATTCTGCAACGTACTTCTCATGTAATTTATCCGGAAGACAGCGTTCAGAAAGCAATCAAGATGATGGCTAAATATCAGCTTGATTTCATTCCGGTAGTGGATTGGGAAATTAACCTTGTTGGAATAATTACCGTAACAGACATTCTGTTGTTTGTTCATAAAAAAATTGAAGATGGTGAATTTGATAATTAATTTGAAGTAAATAATTATGTATTCTAATTTATATTCCTCATCATTAATGGGGATAGATGCCTTTATTGTAGAAATTGAAACTCATCTGGATAATGCAGTACCGAGCTTTCAGATGGTAGGATTACCTGATTCTGCCGTAAAAGAATCAAGAGAAAGAGTAACCGCTGCAATAAAAAATTCAGGATTTATTTTCCCAAATAAAAAAATAACCGTAAATCTCGCACCAGCCGATGTAAAAAAAGAGGGCAGTGCATTTGATTTGCCAATTGCTCTTGGTGTATTATCGGCAATAGGTATGATAGATAATGAAACAACAAATGATATTATCTCTCTCGGTGAATTATCTCTCGAAGGTAAATTGCGACCTGTTCACGGCTCACTTTCCATTGCTATTGAAGCCAAAAACAAAGGATTCAAAAGAATCATACTGCCTTCTGATAATGCAAATGAAGCTGCTCTTGTACAGGGTATTGACGTTATTCCCGTTGATAATCTTGAAGATGCTGTTGCCTTCATTAATGGTGAACTTGATATTGAAAAACGAACTGTGGACCTCGATGAGGTATTCAATACTGAAGATTATTTGAATACTGTAAATATGGCTGACGTAAAAGGGCAGGAAAATGTAAAACGAGCTTTGGAAGTATCCGCCGCAGGTGGTCATAATCTATTGATGATTGGTCCGCCAGGTTCGGGAAAAACTATGCTTGCCAAGAGAATACCCACAATTTTGCCACCGCTTGCTCTGGAAGAATCTCTTGAAACTACAAAAATCCATTCCATTGCCGGTCTGCTTGCAAAAAAAGAAGCTCTGGTAAGTATAAGACCATTCAGGTCTCCTCACCATACGATAAGCGATGCAGCTCTCGTTGGCGGTGGAATGAACCACATTAAGCCCGGCGAGATTTCACTGGCTCATCATGGAGTTTTATTTTTGGATGAATTGCCTGAGTTCAAAAGGAATGTGCTGGAAGTAATGCGACAACCACTTGAAGAGAAGAAAATAGCAATTTCCCGGACTAAAATGACAGTAGAATATCCTGCAAATTTTATGCTTGTATGCTCGATGAATCCTACTCCTGATGGTCAGAATCCGGGTGAATCAACTTCTTCAGATGCACAGATACAACGATATTTGGGAAAAATTTCAGGTCCGTTGCTCGACAGAATTGATATTCATATTGAAGTACCGCCTGTAAATTATTCTGAATTATCCTCAAAAAGAGCAGGGGAATCTTCAGAAAAAGTTAGAGACAGAGTAATGATAGCAAGAAAGCTGCAAAACGAAAGATTTAAAGAACACAAAGATATATTTAAAAATGCTGATATGAGTTCCAAAATGATAAGAAAATACTGCGAACTCGATGATGCATCCGAACAATTACTGAAAATGGCAATGGAAAAGCTTGGGCTTTCTGCCCGTGCATATGACAGAATACTTAAAGTATCAAGAACTATTGCAGACCTTGCAGGAGCTGATAATATCAAGACTGAACATATTAGTGAAGCTATTCAATACAGAAGCCTTGACAGAGATTACTGGGGATGACAAAGAAAAAGATTCCGCCTGTTGCCATAGTTGATTGTAACAATTTTTATGCTTCCTGTGAGAGAGTTTTTAATCCTTCACTCAGAGGTAAACCTATCGTTGTGCTTTCCAATAATGACGGTGTAGTGGTAGCAAGGAGTGATGAAGCAAAAAAAATTGGCATTACCGGTTTTCAGCCATATTTTAAAGTAAAGGAACTGATTGAAAAATATGACGTAAAGGTGTTTTCTTCCAATTATACGCTTTATGGTGATATGTCTCACAGAGTGATGAGAACACTCGAACAGTTTTCTCCGGAAGTTGAGATTTATTCTATTGATGAGGCATTTATTTACTTTGATGGTTTTAATAATTATAATTTGAATGAATACGCACGCGAAATCAGAAAAACAGTAGAAAAATGGACTGGTATTCCTGTAACGATAGGTATAGCCTCTACAAAAACATTAGCTAAAGTTGCCAATCGTTTTGCAAAAAAGAATAAGGATATTTATAACGGAGTGCTTAACATTTATGATGCTCCTGATATTGATGATTACCTCGGAAAAACTGAAATTAATGATGTATGGGGCGTAGGAAGACAATATACAAAATTGCTCAAAAGATACGGTATTGATACTGCTCTGGACTTAAAAAATGCCAATGAGAAATGGATACGAAAGAAAATGACCGTAGTGGGAGCGAGAACTCAAAATGAACTTAAAGGCGTTCCCAATATAAAGATGGAATATGAAGTACCCCCAAAGAAAGCAATAGTTTCATCAAGGTCGTTCGGAAAACTCGTTACTGATAAACAGCAACTAAAAGAAGCTGTATCTACTTATATCACAAGAGCTGCTGAAAAACTAAGAAAACAAAATTCACTTGTAAATCTTCTTACAGTTTTTATAAGAACTAATCCATTCAAAGAAGAAAAGCAAAATGCAAATAGTATTCATATTCAGTTGCCTGCTCCGACAGATGCTACTGCAGAAATGATTAAATACGGAATCTCGGGGCTTGATAAAATTTACCGTGATGGCTTCAGATACCAAAAAGCAGGGGTTATGTTATCAGGCATTGTTCCGGGAGTAGGGAACCAAACAACAATATTTGACAATGAAAACAGGGAAAAATTAAAAAAGTTATCTCATATTATTGATTCAGTCAATAAGAAAATGAATACGGAGGCAATTTATTATGCTTCAAGCGGAATAAAAAAAAGTTGGACTATGAAGCGAAATTTAAAATCACCACATTACACAACTGACTGGAATCAGATACCCGGAGTTTAGTTTTGTCTAACTCAACAAATCGGTTACAAAATGATTTTTTTGTATGCTTTTGTATTCATATGCTTTTTTTATTATATGTTATTATGCTATATTTGTTTTGAGAAAAAAAGAAAATTGTAATATTAAATAGAGTGGAATTATGATATTAAGACAAATTATTCCTGTTATGAGTTTTGTAATATTGATGAGTTTCAATGCCTTAGCAGATGATTCCGGCAATATCACTCAGGATACAAGTAATATAAAGGAATATGTATTTCCTGAATTGGAGATAATGGCTCCCAAGCAAAGTACGGAAGTAAAACTGTTGCCGAGTTCTATCAGCATTATGGAGCATAATATAATTGAAGAGAATAATATAAATAAATTAAGTGATGTTTCTGGGTTTGCTCCGAATTTCTTTATGCCGGATTACGGCTCAAAACTCACTTCTCCTGTATATATAAGAGGAATCGGCTCCAGAATAAATTCTCCTTCTGTAGGGCTTAATGTGGACCACGTTCCTTATTTTGAAAAAGCAGCATTCGATTTTGAAATGTTTGATATAGAAAGAATTGAGATATTAAGAGGTCCTCAGGGAACTCTTTACGGAAGAAATACAATGGGAGGCTTGATAAATATTTATACGAAATCGCCTTCAAAATATCAGGGAACAGAATTTGCATTCAACACGGGAAATTATGATTATTACAATGGTATTATAAGTCATTATCAAAAAATCAATGATAAAATTTCGTTTTCAGCTAATGTTAATTATCTCTCCGAAGGTGGCTATCACACTAATGAATTTACCGGAGAAAAAGTAGATGCCGGAGAAACATTCGGTTCAAGAGTGAGATTTGTATGGAATATTGACGAAAAAAATACTCTTGAAAATATTACGAATATGGAAATAAGCGACCAGGGCGGTTATCCTTATGCAGTTTATGATAAGGAAACTCAGACTGCCTCGCCAATAAATTATGATGAATACAGCTTTTATAACAGAGATTTGATTTCAAATGCTCTTGTTTACAAATACAAAGGTCCGAGATATGAGCTTCATTCTACTACTGCTTATCAATATCTGAATGACAACAACTCTATTGACCAGGATTTTTCACCTGAATCTCTGTATTATGTAGTTCAAACTCAGGCACAGGATGTTTTTTCGCAGGAAGTGATTGTAAAATCTAACTATAAAGAAGATTATAACTTCCTATGCGGCGGATATTTATTTTACCAGGGATTTGATAAAAATGTAGGTGTAGATGTTTACTCTGCTAATATGAATGTGAACAAGGATTATGACCATAGCATTTACGGTGGAGCGATATTTCACGAATCAACCATGAACGATTTTCTAATCAGTAATTTCTCTATCACAACAGGAATAAGAGCAGATTATGAAATTGACCAACTTGATTACACTGAAAACAGAGCAATAGGAGGGAATAACACTTTAATTTCCGATACACTCTATCCTTCATTAACTTCTTTCCAGATATTGCCGAAATTAGCCTTCAAATACAAATTTGATTATTATACAAATGCTTATATTTCTCTTTCCAGAGGATATAAAACAGGCGGATATAATTCTACTGTTGAGAGACCTCAAGACCTTACATACAATCCCGAATACAGCTGGAATTACGAAATCGGATTAAAAACTTCTTTCCTTGAAAATATGATTTATGCTGATTTTGCATTGTTTTATATTGACTGGAAAAATCAACAAATATATCAGACAGTGCCGAGCGGCAGAGGTTCTATGTTAAAAAATGCAGGAATATCAAGCAGCAAGGGATTTGAATTTTCTATGAAAGCATCTCCGATAAAAGATTTTGACATTATGGCAAGTTTCGGATATACTGATGCAAGATTTGAGACACATATAGTAAATGATGAAACTAACCACAGCGGCAATGCTATACCAAATGTACCGCTTTATACATCATCTGTCAGAATGAGTAAGTTATTTCATCTAAATGCCGGATTTATCGAAGGTGTTAAATTTAATGCAAACTATAATCTTATAGGTAAAATTTTCTGGAATGAAGAAAACAATGCTTATCAGGATAACTATCAGTTGCTTGATGCCAGTATGTCTCTTGAAACTT
>CAZIXJ010000202.1:0-5783 GCA_964542835.1 uncultured Hyphomicrobiales bacterium | reverse complement strand
GCGAAAATCTGATTAAAACTTTTTGTTACTTTGTAGTCTCTTTTTTTGAAAAATTCTGTGGCTTTTTTGCCAACAGTAATCATTTTATAATCGAATTCAGGATTTGAATTTTTCTTTTCTGAAATATATGAAACAACTTTTTTGAAGAGATTATTGTTAAAAGCTCCGCAAAGCCCTTTATCAGAACTGACAACAATGAATGTATAGTGATTATCGGTTTCACTTGAATTAAGAAATTTATTGGAATAGGAATCACTTAATGATGAGATAATATTGGAAATTACAATTCCCATTTTATCTACATAAGGTCTGGCTGAGTTAATAGCAGACTGTGCTCTGTTCATTTTGGCAGCAGCTACCATTTTCATTGCCTGCGTAATTTTGGCAATATTTTTTACGCCGCTGATTCTCATTTTTATATCTCTTAATGTAGCCATATCAATTTATCTTTTTTTTATTAAAAATATGGATTAGTTTTACTGAGATGATTATTCACATAATCATCAACTGCATTTTCTAAACTTGAGAAATTTAGATTTATATTTTTATTTGCCAGTTTTTCCATTTTAGCTTCAGTAAAGTTCTGATACTGTTCTGAAATATCTTCAGGCATATCAATATATTCGATTTCAGGTTTTTTATTTAAGGCAGTGAATACTGCATTTGTAAGTTCGTTCCAGGTTCTTGCATTTCCTGTACCAAGATTGTAAATACCTGTAATATTATTTTTATTAAATATTTGCCAGATTATTTCATTGATGTCTTTTACGTAAATAAAATCACGCTTTTGTTCACCATTTTTGTATTCAGACTCATTGGATTTGAAGAGTTTTACTTTTCCTGTTGATTTAATCTGGTGGTAGGCTTTATAAACCATACTCGCCATATTACCTTTATGGTATTCATTAGGTCCGAAAACATTAAAAAATTTAAGTCCGGTAAATTTTTTGTCAAGTTCATTGGAAATTACCCACTGGTCGAATAAATGTTTAGTCATACCATAAGCATTCATAGGGGTAAGTTCGTCAAAACTTCTGTCGGAATATCCGTTTGAGCCGTCTCCGTATGTAGCAGCGCTGCTTGCATATATAAACTGAGTGCCAAACCTTTCAGAATATTCTGCAAGTATTTTGCTGTAATTCAGATTGTTTTCAAAAAGATAATTTGCATTCTTTTCAGTAGTGGAGGAGCATGCACCAATGTGAATTATTGCATCAATGTTATTATCGTATTTTCCGGATTTTAAATCTTTGATAAAAACATCCTTATGGGAAAATTCCTGAAATTTTTTATTTCTGAGATTCTTCCATTTAAGATTATCACCAAGATTATCTACTACGATAATATTGGTAATATTTTCATCATTTAATTTTTTAAGAAAGCAGGACCCGATGAATCCTGCTCCTCCGGTTAATACTATCATATTCTTATAAACTTGATTTGAATGTTTTTACAAAATCTTCTATTGCTTTTTTAAGTTTTGCTTTGCTGTCATCAGAGAGCTGCTTTTCTTTGATTATCGTATATAGCAAGTCTGAATACATATTATCAAGATAAGTATAAAATTCCTGTTCAAATCTTGAAATTTCATCAAGCGGAATATCATCGAGATAATTATTGGTAGCAGCAAAAATCAGCGCAATCTGTTTTTCTACGGGAATTGGGTTAAACTGCCCCTGCTTAAGAATTTCCGTAAGCAATGCACCACGCTGTAATTTTTTCTGTGTAGATTTATCCAAATCGGAGCCGAATTTTGCAAATGCTTCAAGTTCGCGGAAAAGCGCAAGTTCCAACTTAAGAGGACCTGAAATCTTCTTCATTGCTTTTATCTGAGCTGCACCACCAACACGCGATACTGAAATACCTACGTTCAATGCAGGGCGAACACCGGAATTGAAAAGATTAGGCTCAAGATAAATCTGTCCGTCAGTAATTGAAATTACGTTAGTAGGGATATATGCGGAAACGTCTCCTGCCTGAGTTTCAATCACCGGGAGAGCAGTCATTGAACCTCCGCCGAATTCATCGTCATATTTAGCTGCTCTTTCGAGCAATCTTGAGTGAAGGTAGAAAATATCTCCCGGATATGCTTCCCTTCCCGGTGGTCTTCTTAAGAGAAGGGATACCTGTCTGTAAGAAGCAGCCTGTTTCGATAAATCATCATAAATAATAAGCGAATGCTTGCCGTTATCTCTGTAAAATTCTCCCATTGATGCACCGCAATATGGTGCAATATACTGTAGCGGAGCAGGGTCTGATGCATTCGCAGCTACTATGGTAGTATAATCCATAGCACCATTTTCTTCAAGATAAGATAATACGTTTGCTACGGTAGAACCTTTCTGACCAACAGCAACATAGATACAATAAACAGGGTCTATCCCAAGCTCTTTTGCTTTTTCGGTATGGGTAAATTTCTGATTGATAATAGTATCAAGTGCAATTACGGTTTTACCGGTCTGTCTGTCACCGATAATAAGCTCTCTTTGGCCCCTGCCGATAGGGATTAATGCGTCAATTGCTTTAATACCTGTTTGGAGCGGCTCTTCTACGGGTTTTCTGGAAATTACACCGGGAGCTTTTCTTTCAATCGGAGACATCCTTGTAGTATCAATAGGACCTTTGCCATCAATAGGTATTCCGAGAGGATTTACTACTCTTCCGAGCAGTTCAGGTCCTACGGGAACGGATGCAATTTTTTTTGTTCTTTTTACGGTATCACCTTCTTTTACTTCGCTGTCATCACCGAAGAGCATTACACCGACGTTATCTTCTTCGAGATTAAGCACCATACCTATTACGCCGTTTTCAAATTCTACAAGCTCGGATGACATAACATTGGTAAGACCGTAAATGCGGGCTACGCCATCACCAATCTGAAGTACTGTGCCAACTTCCTGTATGTCGGCTTCCTTTTCAAAACCTGACAACTGGCGTCTAATTATCGCCGAAATTTCTTCTGGACGTACATCTGCCATAATATCAAAACCTTATTTATTTAAAGTATTTTTTATTCTGTTTATTTCGCTGTTAATCTATTGCGGAGCAATTTTAACTGAGTTTGGATAGATGAATCATAAATAATATCATCTATTCTGATTTTAAGTCCGCCTTTTATTTTTTTATCTGTTTTAAATTCAGGTAAAATTGTTTTACCGGTTTTTACGCTTAATTTATCTATTAATCTATCAGACATATCTTTGGATAATTCAATAGCTGAAGTAATTATTACGGGTTGCCTTCCAAATCTGATATTATATAAACTGATAAATTCCAGTCTGATATCCGGAATTAATTCTGTTCTGTTTTTGTCAATTACCAGTAAAATGAATTTAAGTGTAAGTTTGCTTATCTTACCGGTAAATATCTCTTCAAAAACTGCTTGTTTCTTATGGTCCGGTATTATTGGGCTATAAGCTAAAGCAGATAAATTTTTATTATCTTTAATAATGCCTGTTACAAAATCCAAATCACTCAAAACTTCTTCGATTGATTTGGTTTCAATTGCAATATCCATTAATGCACTGGCATAACGGGACGAAACTTTTTGTTCACGCATAATCAGTTCTAATTATTAGAAAATTTTTGTATATAAGATTCTATCATTTTAGAATCTTTCTCTTTATCTAATTTTTCGTCAATTAATTTTTCAGTAGCAATTACCACAAGCTCGGCTACCTCATTTCTTAATTCCTTGATAGCAGCATTTTTGCTTACTTCTATTTGTTTCATAGCATCTTCCAGCTTTTGCTTTTTAATCTGCTCTGCTTCTTCAGTAGCTTTAGAAATATGGAGGTCAGCCTGCTGTCTTCCTTTTGCTATAATATCAGACATTTCTTTCTGAGCTCCGTCAATTTTTTTCTGTGCTTCTTCTAAAAGTGCTTTTGCTTCTGCATTCGATTTCTCGGCACTTTCAATACTGTCTTTTATGTGGTCTTCTCTGCTTCGCAAGCCTTTTAGAATAGAGCCGAGACCAAATTTCAAAGCCAGAAATAAAAATATCCCGAAATTAACCGCCGTCCAGAATACTAAACCGGGTTTTACACTTAATAGTGAATCCATTATGTTTACCTTATTTTTTGTTTCTTAAAAAAGTTCTTGTGTCTCAGAAGAAATTAAAATCATCTTATCAGGAATTATCCATGTTTACTTATTAAAAAGCAATGTATTAATCTTAAGTCATTCAGAGCGAAGCAAACAAATCAATAAAATAAAGTGATATTGATGATTGCTCAGCCGCTCCGCTCCATTTGGAATGACGTCTTTTCTGATATCCTTTTTGATAATCTTATTCATTTCTTATGTCAATACAAATCCATTCTAAAAACGGATTTCTAAAAGCACTTAATAAACTGAGACAGTATTATTTGTTGAAATTTACTTAAGAACAACTAATAACAGACAAATTACTGCTGCAAACATCGCAACACCCTCAATAAGTACTGCCGGTATCAGCAAAGCACCTCTGATATCGCCTGCTGCTTCAGGCTGGCGTCCTATTGCTTCAAGACCTGAAGATGCTAATTTACCAATTCCCAAACCTGCTCCGATTACTGCTAATCCGGCGCCTAATCCTGCTGCAAGATACGCAAAAGCTGCTGCTTCCATTATTGTACTCCTTGTGATAAATATTATTTAATAAAATAAAATACAAAATTAATTTTTTTTATTTGTTAGTGGTCGTGCTCAAGATTCAAACCTGTGAATACTGCTGTAAGTATAGTAAAGAGGTATGCCTGAAGCAATGCCACGATTAATTCAAGTCCATAGATAAAAATTGAAAACGGAGTAATAACTACTGCCGTAAATATTCCGAATAAAAATAAAATGCCGAGCAATGAATATAATATTACGTGGCCGGCTGTCATTGTAGCAAAAAGCCTGACCATAAGTGCAAATGGTTTTACAAATAATCCCAGTATCTCTACCGGTATCATAATTATCCACATAGGCCAAGGTGTACCGCCGGTAAGATGTTTGAGCCAACTTCCGGGACCGACTACAACCATTGCTGTAATATTGATTACAAAAAGTGATATTAAAGCTAAAGCGCCTGTAGTAAGGAACGAACCCGTAGCAGTATGACCACCGGGCAATAACCCCATTAAATTACATGTCAAAATAAATAGAAATAATGTAATAAAATAAGGGAGCAAATTTTTTGCTGCACCTGTATTTGGAATATTAGATTTTACGATATCGTCTCTTACAAATGTAATTACTGATTCCAGAGCATTTTGAAATCCGCTTGGTGCTTTATTTGGATTTTTTTTGTATTTTCTTCCTGCTTTGAAAAAGAAGAAAAGAAGTAATATCATGGCAAACCACTGGAAAACTACAAGGTTGGTAGGGGAGAGGTCTATCTGAGGAGCAAGCCCGTTATCTTTTCTTATTATATCTCCGTGATGCCCTGTAATTTCGTATAGTTCCGATTGCTTTAAATCTTTTTTATTCCAGTAAAAGTGCAATCCGTCATCTATAAAAATATAAGGAAGTTCGACTACTTTGTAAGGACCGTAATAAAAATCTTTATGGTCTCCTACATTATTCAGTAATTCATTGAATATAGCGCCCGGACCACCGGATTCTTCCTGATGCCCGCCTTCATTATGTGAATTATGATTATCTGATGCCTGCTCACTTTTTGCAATTAAAGTGTTATCTTCAGCCATTTAATTACCTTGTTTTTTTAATAAATAATTGTTTATAAAAACAATTTCTAATAAAATATATAAAAAGTAACTTGCTACAAATGTTATTGAAAAAATTACAATATCTACATC
>CAZIXJ010000201.1:0-5814 GCA_964542835.1 uncultured Hyphomicrobiales bacterium | reverse complement strand
CAAAAACACTAAACCTCTTCAGCAGAGTATTGTAATCCTTTTTATAAATTGCTCGCATGAGTGCAACTTAGTATTACACAATATACTGCTTATCTTGACGGTGTTTTGATATAAAAAAGCCAAATCTTCCATATCTATATATTTTTAATAATACTTAGTGGATATTAAGTGAATTCTGATTGCTTTTTTTACAATTCTCTTTGTTATCTTGAAAATAAAAAAATTACGAGTTATCATATATCTGAATTAGCTTTTTTCTTGTTTCGGGCTTCTGGTCAGTAAGGAAAATTGATTTCTGCTTGTTTGTTTCAGTATTATAAACTTTGATAATATCTATTGCTCCGCCCATTGAAGTAGAGCGGGTATATTCAGATTTGTCAACAGGAAAAACAGTTTTTCCGTAAAAACCGCGATAAATTATATTATTATCGTCAATGCTAATTCTCGGAAAGTGCTCTATTTTTCCAAATATCCTTCCTAATGTATATATTATGAATCCTGCATCTAATATACCGAAAATTATTGCTACTGATAATGTATCCGTATTATTTACTACGGTCATAGTAAAAAAAAGTATAAAAAATAAATTTATTAAAACATCATCATTTCTGTAAAAAAAAAGAACTATTCCTTTCATTTTCCGTTTACCCAAAAAATTGATAATTATATTTTGACGTTTGATAAATAATTGAATTTTTAAAAAACCCGAAAAAATATCTTATTTTCCGGGTTTTCTATTTTTATAATGTAATATTAAGTCCGCCATAAAAGTAGCTTCCCATAAATCCGAACTGACTTACGGCAGTATTATACGGAAATCTGCCAAAATCTTTCATTTCATCAATATTTTCATCGGGATATACATCGAGCAAATTATTCATTCCGGCATTAATTGAGATTTTATCTGTTATCTGATAATTCAGCTCCAAATCGGTAAGCCATTTAGCGGAAAAAGTCTGATCAAGATTGCTCAATTCGGGATTGGCGTTTCTTGCGGTTACTTCTCCGTATCTTACATTTCTGATAAGGAGAGATAAATCCTTATAAGCAAATTCCACTACAATATTAATTTTCGTATGAGGCTGACCTGATTCTAATCTCGCCTGCTCTTCACGGCTGAAAAGAGTCGTCTGATATTGCTCACCTTCGAGATTTTCGGCTGTCTTAATTTCTCCTGCTAGCTCAGTTTCTGAAAAATTAGCAGCTATACTTCCCCCAAGCATAAAATCACCAAAATACTCGTTATGGGTTAAAATAATATCAATACCTCTTGTACGGGTATTTATAGCATTACTGAAAAATTGAAAAGCGTTGGCTCCGGGTATATCACTCAGCAAATCTGCAATTACAGGGTCAAATATAGTAAAATAGCTTGAAAGTACAATTCTGTCATAAATATCAATCTGATATGCATCTACGGTAAGTATAGTATTATTTGTAATACGTGAAGTAATTCCGGCACTAATATTCTGTGAAGTTTCCGCTTTGAGTGATTCTATTCCGAGCTGCTCTGCAATTCTGCTGTCATTTGTAACGGTAGCCACTTCAAATGGCGTAAGCTCTTCGAGCATAAAGAATATGGTGCTTGTATTACTGAAATATCTCTGATGCATTGACGGAGCTCTGAAGCCTGTGCTGAATGCACCTCTTACAGTGAATAAATCGTGGAATTTATATCTTGCATTGGCTTTTCCGCTTAGGTTATCACCGAAATCCGAATAATTTTCATATCTGCCTGCCAAACCGATAAATAATTTGTCTGTAACATCCGATTCCAATGAAAGATATGCAGCAGTTGAATTTCTCGTTCTGTTTGTGGCATTTTGTGGGCGAAATCCGGGCATTACCTGAGAACCAGGCTCAAGTCCCGGATATTTTGCAGCGTATGAGGCTTCTTCTCCCTGCTCAATTATGTAATTTTCGTAACGCATCTCTCCGCCAAAAGCGACTAAAAAAGAATTCATTCCAAAGATATCACCAAAGTTTTTATTGAAGTCAATATTGGTTGTATTTTGATTGAATATCATAGTACCGGCATAAAATTCTGTAGGTGAGGTAGTGCCATAGCTGGTATTAAGGGAATTATCCACATCATATGCGTATGAGTTGCCACCGAATACGTTACTGAAATCAATATTCCATCCGCTCTTAATCGTTTTGAAACCGGCAGATACTGAATAATCATTGATAGTGCCATTCAGAAAAGGTAAAAATCCATTTGGATAAACCGTGTCATTATTTCTGCTGTCGTTAGGAAATCTGTAAAATCCTGCAGAACGGCTTACTCTGTGATTTAATCCGCCAAAAGCATAAAAAGTCGTCATATCATTTATCTGATATTCACTGTTGAAAAATCCAGCGAGATTTGTCTGGTCGGAATTGCCGATTCTCAAATCAAAATCATTTATGCTAAGTCCTCTGTCTCTCATTATTTGTCTGTCCAGTTCAAAATTTTCTTCAGGAGTCAATCCGTCCTGTTCGGGATTTCTGTAAATAAATCCTGTGTAAGGTTCAGCTCTGTTGGTATATCTTCTGTCTCTGAATTCACCGGTTAGATTGATAAATCCGTTATCTCCGAGCTTATATCCCATATTGCCGCTTACTTTTATATGCTGACCGTCGTCCTGAGTTGTTTGTCCGGCGTATGAAGATATATCAATATTGCTGCTGCCTTTTTTTAGCACAATATTTATAACTCCTGCTATGGCATCAGAACCGTATTGAGCTGAAGCGCCATCCCTGAGTATTTCAATTCTTTCTATTGCCGATACCGGAATAGCATTCAAATCAGTTCCTACGGAACCTCTGCCTATTACGGGCGTAACGGTAACAAGTGCAGAAGTATGTCGCCTTTTGCCGTTTATCAATACCAGCACCTGATCCGGTCCAAGCCCTCGTAATGTAGCAGGGTCAATATGGTCAGTACCATCAGAAAAGGTTTGCCTCTGTGAATTGAATGAAGGAATAATATCAGTAAGTATCTGCCCTATTTCTACGTTTCCCGTAGAATTAATTTCACCGGGATAAATCACATCTACCGGCACGGGAGTCTGAGTTACAGACCGCTCTATCTTTCCTTTGCTGCTGAGAACTGTAAGCCCTTCACCAAGCATTATTCCTTTTTCCGATAACTCAATATTTAAAGTCTTAAATTCATTTTCATCTATCCATATCTCTTCATTATATTTTTCATAACCAATGTAGCTAATGTGCAGTGCATAATATCCGGCAGGTGCCGACAGTTCAAAACTTCCTTCGGAATCTGAAATTACTCCATAAACCTGATTTTCATCTTCCAGCATAACAGAAGCACCCGACAGAGGATTTTTAGTTTGTTCGGATTTGATTGTTCCGTTGATTCCGCTATTTTGAGAGAAAGAATTACTAATAGCAAACAATAGAATAATAAATATAATTTTTTTCATAATACCGATATTTATATATTTAACAACTTATTTTTTATAAACTTTTTGAATGTCCTGAGAAAAATTAATTGCCTCCATAGCTGCAATAGATAATTTGTTTTCCAGCTTACCAAATTTCTTTTTGTAGTCTTTAGCTCCTCTTCTTATTACTTCGTGAGCCTCATCTTTATCAAAAGTATGCGTAATTTCGCATCTTGATGCGGTCTGTCCCGGCATATCCTTATATGTAAGGAAATAATGCTTAAGCCTTTTTAGTATTGATGGTGGCACATCGTTTATATCATCCCACTGAGAATAGACTTCGTCTTCTTTAAGTACGGAAATAATTTTGTCGTCGGCTTCGCCACCGTCTATTAATCTGAAGCCTCCTATCGGGACAGCCTGTACGAGAATATCTCCGTGAGTAATGTTCCTCTCCGTAAGCACACAAATATCAATAGGGTCTTCATCTCCTACTATTCCACTTCTGCCCGTTTTTTCATTGCAAAACTCTGCTACTTTATCACCGGAATAAGTCTGAGGTATAAATCCGTATAATGCCGGGATAATATTGGAAAATTTCTGAGGTCTGTCAACTTTCAAATATCCGGTAATTTTATCTACTTCATACTTTACTGTGTCGCTCGGTACCACTTCTATAAATGATGTAACTACTTCGGGTGCATCATTACCGATGAACACTCCGTGCCATGGATGAGATTTGTATCTCAATCCAACTAACTGCCAAAATTCGTTTAAAGAATCCATTCGTATTCCTGTTATCTTTATAAATTATTTGCAAATATAAATAAAAATATTTTGTCAATCTAAATTATTAAAACCTATTAACGAAACAAGAGTAAAAAAATTCTATTTTTTTTTAAGAAGAAATTGGGAGGTCATTTCTTTCCAGCCATTGCCTTAGTGGGATTTTATTAGGAGTGTTATCAGGTGCAAGTCTTAAATATTCATTGAAATCAAGTGCAGCCCGGTCGAATTTATTTTCTGCTTTGAATGCAATTCCTCTGTTCATATAAGCCTGAGGATGTTCAGGTTTTATTTCAATGGCAAGAGTATAGTCCTCAAGAGCTTTTGAGTAATATCTCAGCTTCATAAAAGAATTGCCTCTTCCTATGTAAGCCTGAAAATATTTTGGATTTATTGTAATTACTTTACTGAAATCTCTTATAGCTTCGCGGTGACGATTAAGCACGGAATAGCAGTTAGCCCTTCCGAGATAAGCAGGGGTGAGCATAGGGTCCAGTTCAAGAGCAGAACTGAAATCTTCAATAGATTCCTGATATAATTTATTATTATAATATGCAGTGCCGCGATTAAAAAAAAGTTTTGGGTTCTTTATGTCAAGCTCAATAGATTTTGAATAATATTTAATTGCTTCCATAAAAAGTTTCATCTGAAAATAAGCAACACCGAGATAATTATAAGCATCTTTATTATTTGGGGATTTTGAAATTACTTTTTTAAAATCAAGGATAGCTTTTTCATATTTTTTGAGCTTCATCAGCATTACACCCCGATAATTCAGAGCCATTACCGATTCGGGATTTATTTCTATGGCGTGTGTATAATCATTTGCAGCTTCTTCATATTTTCCGAGATAGCCTCTTACCATACCCCTGGAAATGTATGTAAGTTCCTGCTTGGGATCCAGAGCAAGAGCTTCTGAATAATACTTATCTGCCTCTTCATAATTTTTAAGTGCAAAATAAGCATTCCCCTTTTGCAGAAAAGCCTGCATATATGATGGGTTAAGTTCTATTGATTTTTCCAGGTCGTTTATTGCGTCTTTGTAGTTTTTGAGTTTTATTTTAGAATATCCGCGCTTATAGTATGCAAATGAAAACTCATTATTTATTTCTATGGCTTTATTGAAATCTTTTATTGCAGTCTGATATTTTCTTAATTCAAAAAATACAGAACCTCGTTTGTAATAAGCAAAAGAAAAATTAGGATTAAGTGCAATTGCATTATTATAGTCATTTAGAGCCTCGTGCTGTTTCTCTAACAACAAAAAAGAGTTTCCCCGCTTGAAATGAGCAAAAGCAATTCTCGGATTTGTCTGGATGGCTTTTGTATAGCACTCCACAGCTTTTACATAGTCTTCCTGCCTGTAAAACTGATCACCTCTTTCTAACCAGGTATCTGTGCTGTGCATTAATACTCCCCAATCCGACAAAAAAATTTAATTAAATAATACTATCCTAACTATTATTAACAAATATTATACCATTTTATTGAATTGGTAAGACAAAAAAAATGCCCTGTCGTCGGGGGGAAGTGACGGCAAGGCATGCAGCATAAAGAGGAAGTGACAACATAGTTGTCGAGCGAAAGACGAGACTCGAACTCGCGACCCCAACCTTGGCAAGGTTGTGCTCTACCAACTGAG
>CAZIXJ010000200.1:0-5827 GCA_964542835.1 uncultured Hyphomicrobiales bacterium | reverse complement strand
TATTTTTGATATTTTACAAACTTATTATTGCTTTTTAGAACGCAACTTAGTATTAGTATTACTTCACATTATTGGCTGATTCAAAATATGATTTTCTTCCGGCTTTCGTCTGTATAATTTTTATTATTTAGGAGGAAATATGGAAACGATTAAAATTAAGAACATTGATTTTGAAGTGTCAAGAATTGCATTAGGCACATGGGCTATTGGTGGCTGGATGTGGGGCGGTGCTGACGATAAAGCATCTGTAAAAACTATACACAAAGCTCTTGAAAAAGGTATTAACATAATTGATACTGCTCCGGTTTATGGCTTTGGGCATTCCGAATCCGTAGTCGGAAAAGCCGTAAAAGAATATGGCGGAAGAGATAAAATTGCAATTGCTACAAAAGTAGCACTCGAATGGGATGAAAATGAAAAAGTCAGCAGGAACTCTTCTCCCGACAGAATAAGAAAAGAAATTGATGATTCGCTTCGCAGACTAAAAACAGATTATCTTGATATTTATCAGATTCATTGGCCCGATGAAGCTGTGCCTTTTGAAGAAACTGCCGAAGTAATGCAAAACCTAAAAGAAGAAGGAAAAATCCGGGTGATTGGCACAAGCAATTATCAGCCTGAGCATATGGAAAAATTCAGAAAAGTTGCGGATTTGCAGACCAACCAACCTCCTTATAATATTTTTGAAAGAGATATTGAAAAAGACGTATTGCCGTATATGAAAAAAAATGATATAAAAGCTCTTACCTACGGGGCTTTATGCAGGGGTTTGCTATCAGGTAAGATGACAACGGAGTATAAATTTGAAGGGGATGACCTCAGAAAAGCAGACCCGAAATTTCAGGGCGATACTTTTAAAAATTATATTGAGGCAGTAAACAAGCTCGATAAATTTGCCAAAGTAAATTTCAATAAAGATGTAATGAGTCTTGCAGTAAGATACATTCTTGATAAAGGTATCGAAATAGCACTTTGGGGCGCCAGAAAGCCTGAGCAAATAAATGCAGTGGATAATATAGCAGGATGGAGTATTAGTGCCGGTGAGCTGAATGAAATAGATAATATTGTAGAAAATACATTGCAAAAGGAATATGGTCCTGAATTTATGGCACCAAATGCTAATAAATAATCAGGATATTATATTTTTAATTGATTATGCAAATATAAATTATTAAATTGCATATTATTTATTCACAAAACTATATAAAAATAATTATGAAGATTTCTGTATTAGGGCTGGGATATGTAGGGCTTCCACTTGCAGCGGCAATAGCAAAAAAAACCGAACACAACGTAATCGGCTATGACCCTCAAAAATCAAAAATTGAACAGATTTTAAATAAGGAATGTCCGATAGATGACAAACAATGTGCCGAAGACATAAAAGTGGTGGATATGCAAATATCTGCCGATGATTCCGTTATCGAAAATTCTGATTTTTACATTGTTTGTGTGCCTACTCCCGTACTGGATGATTTCGCACCCGACCTTAATCCCGTAAGAAGTGCAGTAAGAACAGTTGCTAAATACATCCGAAAAGGTGAAATAATAATCATCGAATCTACTATAAATCCGGGAGTATGTGATGAAATAGTAATTCCTCTTCTGGAGCGGGAAACCGGAATGAAAGCCGGTAAGGATTTCGATGTGGCTCACTGCCCTGAAAGGATTAATCCGGGAGATGAAAAATGGAACGTATATAACATCCCGAGAAATATCGGCTCTACAAGCCCTGAAGCTACAAGGAAATCTGCTGAGCTTTACCGCAGCTTTATTTCTGCTGAAATAAATGAAATGAAAGACCTGAAAACTGCTGAAGCTACAAAAATAATAGAAAATACTTTCAGAGATATTAATATTGCTTTTGTGAATGAACTTGCCAAATCTTTTGATGTGCTTGGAATAGACTTGGTAGAAGTAATAAAAGGTGCATCCAACAAACCATTTGCATTTATGGCTCACTATCCGAGCTGTGGAGTTGGCGGGCATTGCATACCGGTAGATCCTTACTATCTGATAGACAGAGCAGGCAAAAGCGGTTTCGACCATAAATTCCTGAAGCTCGCAAGAGAGATTAATAACTCAATGCCTGAATATGCTGTTAAGCTTCTTGCAGATGCGCTGAATGACAAGGAAAAATCCGTAAAAAATACTCCGGTTGGCTTGCTCGGGCTGTCATACAAAGCTGATGTCGGTGATATTCGCGAAAGTCCTTCGATTAAATTAATCGAATTGCTCGGCAATAAAAAAGCAGATTACAGAACTTATGACCCTTATTTCACTGATATGAGTACAGCCGAAAATCTGAACGAAATTCTTGATTTTTCATACGCTATACTCGTAGCTACTGATCATAAGCAATTCAAGGAACAATTAACTGCCGAAAATCTCAAAAAGCATAATATAAAAGTAGTGATTGACGGTAAAAATTGTCTCGACAAAAATGAAATAGAATCATACGGTATTATTTATAAGGGGATTGGAAAGTAGAGCCTCTCTGCAATAATATTGAGGATTACACACGGGAAAGTTTCCGGTTTGCCCGGATAGCAAATAAAATCTCATAAAAATTACTATGACAACGATATCAGCAATACGTTGATAATTGTCATAGTTTTTTTTTATTTTTCTGAATTGATTACTTGCTGAATATCTTTAAGCCTACAATACCTGATATAATCATAAAAAGGCAAATAACTCTTGCAGTATTTACTGGTTCTTTGAATAAAAATATTCCGAGAATAGCAGTGCCGGCAGCACCTATTCCTGTCCATACGGCATAGCCCGTACCGAGGGGAATAGTTTTCAGTGCCACTGAAAGCAAATAAATACTGAATGCCATACTCACAATCATTATTACCGAAGGAGTCAGCTTGGTAAATCCTTCAGAATATTTGAGCGAAACAGCCCATCCGATTTCGAATAAACCTGCTACTATTAATATTATCCATGACATATTTTCTATTTCCTGTGTGTGAATAAAAAATCCTCCGATATTTCTAAATTTTACCGGAGGATTGTAAATTTCTATTTTTGATTAATTTAAATTTGCAGGGAAATACTAATTTACTTTTTCGTACTCAATAGCTTTCAATGAATAGAATGAAAGGTAACCTTTCTCGCTTTCAGCTATTTGTTTTCTAAGTTCTTTTATTCTGTTCATCTGATTTTCTTTCATTGTTTTTTCCTCATCGTATTCTTCGGGCTGTTCCTCGGCGCAGTCGCCTTCACCGATAGCATCTGAGTCGCCTTCTGCCATCAATTCGCTTTCCCATTCTTTCAGATAATTTTCATCTACTTTTTCTTCTTCTATTATTCCTTTTACTTTCACTTTTGAGCCTTCCAGAGAAGTTTCAAATTCCGCTACGTTACCGCCTGCGTCTATTCTTAATTTATTTTCACCTTCATCATCAACGATAAACATCTTTTTACCGCTGTGTTTGCAGGTATGAACTACGTTGCCTGTTACCCATACTTCATCTTCCGCATTAAGTTCAGTACCGTCAAAGAAATTAACGAGTTCAATTTCAATTGTTTCAGCCGGTTTTTCAGGAGCATCTTTTTCCTGCTGACTGTCGCATGCAGCAAAAACAAGAGCTGCGAGCATAATTGCTAAAAGTTTTTTAATCATAATAATCCCTCATTTCATATTAAATATTACACATATTTTAATTTACAAATTTACTTAAAAGCTTTTATTCTAAAAACAGAAATATTTTTTCTTTCGCAAAATTCTTCCTGATTAGTTTGGGGAAAGTCCCATTCAGCAATACTAACCTCTCTGAAATCGAATTTGTTGAATTTTTTCAAAACATCCATATGATATTTATGTACATAATCGCAATCTGTAGCAAGATGGAGAACACCGCCCGATTTTAAAGTATTATAGCAATTACTGAGGAATTCTGCATTGAATGCTCTTCGCTTTTGCTGTCGTTTCTTGGGCCAAGGGTCAGGAAAAAGGTAGAAAATCATTTCTGCAGATACCTTTGGAATAAATCTTAATCCGTTTACTACGCTGTACCTTAAAGCATGGCAATTATTCAGATTTTCCATATCTGCCACTTCATTTATCCAATCTACGAGAGGCTTCCTTACTTCAATTCCGAGTAAGTTTTTTTCGGGATATTCCTTAGCCATTTTAAGCAGAAAATGCCCCCTGCCGCATCCAATATCAAGAATATCAGGATGCTTAGCACTTTTGAACATTTCCTCCCATTTGATATTCTCTATCAGTGGCGGATAGCTCGAAGGCATATACTTCAGTTCATCGGCAGGAAGATAATTAAATGCCGATATATGATGCCTGACTTTAGCTTTAAGCGGATATTTTTTAAAATTAATATTATTCATAAAACAAAAATATGAAATTTTATTCACCTATCATAACAAAAGCACCCCAGAAATACGGATATCTGAATTTTTCCCTGATTATATTCTGTGCCGATTCAAATGCCTGCTGCTTGGATTTGCCGCTGAGCCATTCTTTATAGAAATTAACCATTAGTTCTTTTGTAGCTTTGTCATTGGCTTTCCAGAGGCTCATTATTATGCTTTCGGCTCCTGCCTGAATAAATGCTCTTTGCAGACCATACACACCCTCGCCGCTAATTATCTCGCCAAGCCCCGTTTCGCAGGCTGCAAGCACTGCAAGCTCAGTATTGCGCAAATCCAGATTTTGTGCTTCAAGTGCAGTAAGTATCCCATCTTCTTTCCTGTTAAATAATGAATCATTAAGCGTATTGGCAGAACCCGTAAAAAATAACATAGAACGCAAAAGAGGATTTTCATTAAATCGGGTAATATCAATATTGCTACCGAGAAGATTGCTGTTGTTCATATCTTTCAGAAAATAACCGTGTGTGGAAAGATGCAATACTTTTGGCTTCGATATTAACTTAACGGCTTCTTCGGTAGCCGAAGTATCCAAAAATGTAATGTATTGATAATTTTTATCATTAATTATTTCAGCTATTCCGTTTATTTCTTCTTCTGTATGGCTTAGGGGATATAATTCAATACCTCCCCTTGTGGTGCTGTCCAGTGTATTATATGCTGAAGTCTGAACAAAAATATCTTTGGCTTCTTCACCAAATTTATAATTAAAATCAGGATTACCGAAGAATACAAAATCGGTATTTTGTTTCATTTCTTTGTTTTCATTCAAATCAATGATTTCACTGATGTTAGTAAGTATTGTAATATCAATTTCTTCATAAAGATATTTTTCAGTTTCGGGATTTTTTAATGTACTTAGATTTATCTGATTATAGATGCCATCGGGAGAAAGATATACCTTGTCTATGCCATTAAGTCTGTCAGCTATTTTTCCCCAGTAATTTCCGTAGGATTTTTTGTCATCATTATCATTCATCAATTCATTTTTATAAAGAGCAAGATAAGAAGTTTCCAGTTCACTTCCGTTATCTAAGAGAATAAACTCTGGATATTCGGAATTCTTCTTTAGAACAAGGGCTGCATAATTAATATCAATAGCACTATCCTTTATGCCGACACCTGCAATTTTTATTATTTCTACTGCAGCTTCATTTTCAGCAAGTTTACTTTGAATATCTTTATAATCAATTTGTTGAATTGGTTTAATCTTTTCAAATGATTTTGATTTTTCGGTAAGCTCTTTTTCAAGATTATTTACATATTCGTTAAGTGAATCAAGATTGATACCTGTTTGTTCCAGTTCCTGATTGCTTTTCAGATAAATTCTTGCAATATATTCTTTTGTATCTCTCCACTTATTGTATGTGCCAACTAAAACGGTATCCGTAGATTCAGATAATTCATTTTTAAATATTGAAGAAGTAGAAAG
>CAZIXJ010000199.1:0-5852 GCA_964542835.1 uncultured Hyphomicrobiales bacterium | reverse complement strand
TTCTTACTACTCTGTATTCTTTTATACTGAAAAGACTTTATGTGGTTGATATAATAGTACTTGCCAGCCTCTACTCATTACGAATATTTGCCGGAGGAGTAGCGGCATCAGTATTTATCTCGCCATGGCTCATTTCTTTTTCAATATTCTTCTTTTTAAGTTTATCAGTTGTGAAAAGATATACTGAAATACTTTCGATTATCAATAAAAATAAAAGCAAAGCAAAAGGCAGAGGATATACTGCTTCAGATAAGCAACTTCTGCTAGTAAGTGGTGTCGGTTCAGGGCTTATTTCAGTTATGATTTTCACTCTTTATCTTAACAGTCCTGAAGTAAAAATGCTCTATAACATACCTGAACTGCTTTATTTAATCACACCTCTTCTTATATATGCAATGCTCAGAATTTGGTTTAAGACCGACAGAGATGAAATGACAGATGACCCGATAATATTTTTCTCTAAGGATAAACCAAGTCTTACAATACTTATAATAATTTTCTTAATTGTAATCGGGGCTAGTTTATGAGCCGTGAATATTTTTCATTCGGAAGATATCCGAGAGTTGATAATCAGGAAATTCATAAAATCAAATGGAGAAATCAGTTACCTGATTTAAACAATTTCAATAAATTCATTTTACCATTTGGATTAGGAAAAAGTTACGGTGATTCCTGCCTAAATGAAAAGGGAATTTTACTTGATGCCAGACCTCTTAATAAGTTTATAAGTTGGAACGAGAATGATAGAATAATTGAAACCGAAGCAGGTGTTACTCTTGCCGAATGTCTAGACTTTCTCGTACCGAGAGGATATTTCCTTAAATCTACTCCCGGCACAAAACACATAACCGTTGGCGGAGCAATTGCAAATGATGTACACGGTAAGAATCATCACAAAGGCGGTACTTTCGGGTGCCATGTAAAAGAGTTTCAGCTTTATCGTTCAGATATGGGCTTAATAAATTGTTCTCCTGAAAAAAACACAGAATTATTCAATGCTACTATCGGAGGTCTCGGGCTTACGGGAATTATCATAAGTGCTAAATTTGAAGTAGAGAAAATACTAAGTCCATATTTACAGGTAGATTCTATAAAATATGGAAATCTCGAAGAGTTTTTTCAAATCAATAAAGAATCTGAAAAAGACTTTGAATATACTGTATCATGGATAGATTGCACTGCCTCTGGTGGTGATTTGGGCAGAGGAATTTTTACAAGAGGAAATTTCACTGAAGTAAAAGATGATTTAATGGAAAATCAACCTAAAGATAAGATGCTTCCATTTCCTTTTGATTTTCCTTTCATCAATTCATTATCTGTTTCCGCTTTTAATTCTTTATATTTCAATAAGCAATTAAAGAAATTTGAAACTTTTATATCTCATTATAATCCTTTCTTCTATCCGCTTGATGCTGTGGACGGCTGGAATAAAGCATACGGGAAAGACGGCTTTTTGCAGTATCAGTTTGTAATTCCTTTTGAAAAAGATAATTATGTATTAAAACATATTTTGAAGTACATTGTTGATTCGGGTTTATCATCTTTCCTTACAGTTCTGAAAACATTTGGAGATGTAAAATCACCCGGAATGCTTTCATTTCCTCGTCCCGGAGTAACTATGGCAATAGATTTCAGGATGAGAGGAGATATTTTAAATGTGCTTGAAAATACAGATAGAATAGTAGAAGAAGCAGGCGGAGTAATATACCCCGCAAAAGACGCCCGTTTGTCAGCAGAACACTTTCAAAAATTCTATCCTCAATGGGAAGAATTTACTAAATATACAGACCCGAAATTTTCGTCATCTTTTTGGAGAAGAGTAACAGGAAAGGAAAAATTATGAAAAAAATATTAATAATCGGAGCTACATCGGCTATCGCTCACCATACGGCAATTAATTTCGCTCAGTCCGGTTGGGAGCTTCATCTTGTGGCAAGAAATACTGAAAAACTGCAAATTATAAAGCAGGATATTCTGGCAAGGCATAAAACCGATGTTTTTACATACGAACAGGATGCACTTGATTTTGATAATCACAAGGTTTTATTTGAAGATATTTTGAATAATGCAGATTTTCTTAATGCTGTATTAATTGCTCACGGTACTCTTCCAAATCAGGAAGAAATTCAGAATGAACCTGATGAAATAAGGAGAGAATTTGACATAAATGCTCTGAGCGTAATGTCATATGCCACAATTGCTGCTGAATATTTTGAAAAGAAAAAATCGGGAAATATTTCAATAATCTCATCAGTTGCAGGAGACAGAGGAAGAATGAGCAATTATATTTACGGTGCTGCCAAATCTGCTGTTACTGCTTTTGCTTCAGGATTGAGAGCCAGAATGCAAAAATCAGGAGTAAGTGTATTGACAATAAAACCCGGCTTCGTAGATACTCCGATGACCGATGATGTAGATAAAAACTTCCTTTTTGCAAACCCCAAAGATGTCGGCAGGGCAATTTATGATGCAATGATTAATGAAAAAGACTTGCTTTATGTACCCGGATTCTGGAAAATAATTATGCTCATTGTGAAATCAGTACCGGAAAGTATTTTCAAAAAATTAAAGATGTGATATACATAGATTATAGTAATGGCAGATTATTTCTGTTTGCTTTTTACACAGGATAAGAGATGATATAATGTAATTTTCCATAATCATTAAAAATCCGTCCTTTTTATATTGCTTTATTAAGCATATTATAATTATACACTTATCATTTTTTGAAATTAATAAAACTGAGTAATTCCGTATAATATTTATGATAACGCATATTTCAAATTTAGCGACAAACTCCACATAATGAAATAATCCCTAAAATATGATTTGATTTATTCGTTTTTATATAAATTGATAAATTTATTTCAATAAAAATATAACAAATTAAGGAGAAAATATGAACATTTTAGTATGTATTTCCCGGGTTCCTGATACAGCTACCAAGATTAATATTGCTGATTCAGGAAATTCTATTGAAGAAAAAGGTGTTAAATTCACTGTTAATCCATATGATGAATTTGCAATAGAAGAAGCATTGCAAATAAAATCAAAGAATGCCGATTCGTCTGTAACAGCCTTAACAGTCGGAACAGAAGATAACAAAGACGTTTTAAGAACAGCACTTGCTATGGGAGTAGATAAAGCAGTACTCGTAAAAGGCAGTGAAAAACCTTCTGACAGTTTTTATGTAGCAAAAAATATTGCAAATTACGTAAATGAAAACAAACCCGAACTGGTACTAATGGGTCGCCAGAGTATAGATTATGATTCATTTCAGATGCCATCACTTGTGGGCGAATTAGTTGATTATCCTTCAGTATCAGTAATATCCAAATTGGAAATTGATAATGGAAAAGCTAAAGCAGAAAGAGATATCGAAGGCGGAAAAGAATTAGTAGAAATTACTCTTCCTGCCGTAATTAGTGCACAGAAGGGGCTAAACTCTCCGAGATACCCGAAATTACCTGATATTATGAAAGCAAAGAGAAAACCTATAGAAGAAATTGATGCAGAGCAGACAGAATCAAAAGTAAGCGTACTTTCTATGGAACTACCAAGGACAGAAAGAGTTGGAAAAGTACTCGGAGACACTGAAGATGATATTGCAGAAGTAGTAAGAGCTTTGAAAGAAGACGCTAAAGCCATATAATTTTGTAAAAAATAATAATTGAGGATAGATTATGAATAAAATTTTAGTTTATTTAGAACTTGCAGCAGGAAAAAATTCTTTAAAAAGAGTTTCAGGCGAAATGATTACTGCAGCAAGAAATCTTGCAGCAGAAAAATCTTTGGAATTTCACGGTGTAGTATTAGGCGACAACGACGAAGCATTAAAAGGTGCCGGTGAATTTGGCTTAAAAAAAGTATATAAGATTAATCATAAGGTGCTTTCAGATTATTCTTCCACTGCAGCAGCCAAAGCAATACATCAGTTGGCTGATGCTGAAAATTATGATGTGTTAATATTCCCTGCAAATGCTGCGGGCAAAGAACTGGCTCCAAGAGTAGCTGCAAAAATGGAAGCAGGATACATTTCTGATGTTACTGATTTAAAAAGTGAAAATGATAATATTATAGCAAAAAAACCTGTATATGCAGGTAAATCCGTTATCACGACAAAAATTGATTCCGATAATAAGGTATTTTCCTTAAGACCTAACGTTTTTACTGCTACTACTGAAAATACAGATATTGAAATTGTTGAGTTCAGTGCCGACCTTAATGAAGATGATGCAAAAGTAAAAGTTGTATCACTTGAGAAAAATGAGGGCAAAATGGACGTACTCGAAGCTGATGTAGTAGTATCAGGAGGGAGAGGAATCAAGGGTCCTGAAAACTATCATTTAATCGAAAATCTAGCAAAAGCATTCGGTGGCGCAGTCGGTGCATCAAGAGCTGTAGTCGATTCAGGCTGGAGACCACACAGTGAGCAGGTAGGTCAGACAGGCAAAACTGTCGCTCCATCACTTTATGTTGCCTGTGCTATTTCAGGAGCTGTACAGCATCTTGCCGGTATGTCCACTTCCAAAACTATCGTAGCAATTAACAAAGACAAAGACGCACCAATTTTTAAAGTCTGCGATTATGGTTTGGTAGGTGACATATTTGAGATTTTACCAAAATTTACCACAAAAATATCCGAAGTTACCGGAAATTAATGAAATTAAAATATCCAAAAGACTGTCTCATAAGCTAATTAATTTTGCTTTATGTTTCAGTCTTTTTTTAAAAAGATTTTAGATTAACTATTGTATAGTATTCAATTATTAATATTTACTGCTATTTTGCAATAATTGAGAAGGTTTAAAGTCAATTATTAGTAATAAAAATTAAGAAAATAAATGAAATAACGGGTATGGAAAAAGTTCAGTTAGTAGTATTGGGATTATCGGCAAGTCCAGCCAGCACAAATGCATATGCACTCATTATGAAAGAAGTAGATGGCGAAAGAAGGTTGCCGATAATAATTGGTGGATTTGAAGCTCAGGCTATAGCACTGGAAATGGAGGGCGTTTTACCACCAAGACCGATGACTCACGATTTAATAAAAAATCTTATTGATAAGTTTGGCGCAAATTTATCTGAAGTTCACATCAATGATCTCAATGACGGCACATTTTATGCTAAACTTCTATTTGACTCTCTTGGTATTGAAGTAGATGCAAGACCAAGTGATGCCGTAGCTATTGCTATACGCTGCAATGCTCCTATTTTTGTAAATGATAATATCCTGGATGAAACAGGTATAGTTCCTCAGGAAGAAGCTCCTAATGAATCTGAAACTTCTGATGAATTTATGAAAAGTGCCGAAAAACCAAAGTCAAAGGTAGAACAATTACAAATTCAGTTAGACAAAGCAGTTAATGATGAAAATTATGAAAAAGCCGCTGAAATACGCGACGAACTAAAAAGAATTTTAGAAAGTCAGTAAAAAAATATTTGCATATAAAAAAAAATATCATTATTTTTGTATTCTGTATTGATGAAATACTGTTGCCGGAGTAGCTCAGGTGGTTAGAGCACCAGAATCATAATCTGGGTGTCGGCGGTTCAAATCCGTCCTCCGGTACAATATGTAATAAAAGCTGTTTCAAATTGAAACAGCTTTTTAATTTTGATACAGTTATTTGCACAGATATTATTTGAAATAATAAAACCATACCATATCTGATACTAAGTTGCTTTCAAACATACAAGATAAAATATCTGATTCCCACCTGTGCCGATTTTATCGGTAAACTCCCAGACTGTGTAAAAAGTTGAATAATACAATCTTTGACAACCCTCACCCCAACCCTCTCCCAGCGGGAGAGGGAGTTTTAAGGAATCATATATTTTCGTAATCTTGG
>CAZIXJ010000198.1:0-5878 GCA_964542835.1 uncultured Hyphomicrobiales bacterium | reverse complement strand
CGAGATTTCAGTGAGATGTTCCGGAATGGGTTCAGGATTATGACTGAATATGCCATCGGGATTGGTATTCACTTCCAGAATTTCATCCACACCCAATTCCCTTAATAGCTCAGGAATGATAACTCCTCCAACAGAATTCACACAATCTACAGCTACCTTAAATCCTGCCTTACGGATTTTATCCGGATCAACTAATCGAAGTGCCAGCACCTGTTCGATATGCCTCCTGTTATAGTCGACAGCTTCGGTATATCTCCCCAGGGCAGTAAAATCAGGATGATCAAAAACAGCATCATCAGCAAAGCGGAGAATATCGGCACCCTCTTCAGCACTTAAAAACTCTCCATTCCAATTCAGTAATTTCAGTGCATTCCATTCAGCAGGATTGTGACTGGCCCTTTATGCAAAGGATTAATCAAATAATTGTAATCACCCTGTACAACCGCAGAAGGAACTTTTAATATTAAAAAATCATTTTTTTTAACAAATTCTTCACCAATCTTTTGTGTAATATCTGTATGTGGAAAATTTCTCCAGTTCTTAGGCAAATCTTCAGGTTTTATAATATTTACTTCTATCTCATCAGGGATTTTAATTATTGTCAGATAATAATCTTCAGGCACCAAACCAATCGGTGTATGGACGGCTATCTCAGCAGTGCATAAAGCTCTTGAGTCTGAAGTATATACAATCCTTGTGCCTTTATAATTCCACCTGCCACCTGCAAGTTCAGCACCAATACCGGATAAATCCTTCGAATATTGTTTCTTTGACAATCTGTATGCAATCAAGCCAATACTCCATGTTCTATCCGAATCAATTCATCTTTAATCAGATTAACTCCGAAAGTATTATCAAGCATTTTTATCGGCTTGATACCACCTAATGAAATATTTTTTGAATTTAACCATGTAATAAAATTATCAGGGCTTCCAAAAACATCAACTCCTTTTTTTAATAAAAGCATTATTAATAATAATCTCTCGGAGCGAGTTGAATCAAAACGTTTCTTTTCTTTTCTGTATCTCTGGATTGTACGTTCGGATACATTTAATATCCTTGACCAATCTGAATTATTCAAAGGGAACCTTACAGAAAGATTATCAAAAGTATCATAATCAACACCATCTCTGGTTGCTTTAATCAACTTGAAGACATCTTTGTTATCAAGTGAATTAAACGTTATTTTATCATTTTCCATAGCAATTCATTTCTGTTCAAAATATGACACTTATGACTAAAACAACGTCGTTTGTCATGTTTTATTTCAAATCAACCTCAGGGTTACCACTGAGGTTTCTGATTATCTATATGTTTGTTTCTCTTACCTCAATACTTCAGCAGTTCCTGAAGTTTGTCATGTGCTTTTTGGGTTCATGGGGTAGATTGTTTAATAAATCTTTCATTTACAAGTATTTTTTTCGTAAAGCGACCGATAAGGATTATTATTGCAAATGCGTTCTGGTCTTATGCTTTCTGTGTTATCTTCTAATGATGTGTTTTGTAATCGTTTATTTCTGATTAGTATCCTAAAATAGGGGCATTTCCCATTTATTGATAAATCTTTACCGTCATTGCCCTTCCTGAATTTAATAATCTCGAATTGGTCAGGATTGAATTTATGGAGAAATGTTATTGGTACACCCATATATCCACTATAGTCTAATGGTATGTCCTGCGTTTTATCGACATTTATTCCGTTATAATTATCATATTTTGGATATTCAGATTCGTTCCCAAAATATCTTTTTGTGAGTTTTATGTCTTCGTGACGTTTAAAATTATCTAAATTAGTCAGCCATAAAGAATTGTTTGGTGATACTATTCTATTTCCTGAGTTATCTATTCTTGCCTCTGATCCATAAAGCTCGTAGTGTTCGGGGACAATAAAACCTGAAATACCTCTTCCAAGATTCATTCCTAACCAAACCTTATTCTCTTTTATTAAATTGAATATTTCTTTATATGTTATTGCGTTGATATTACCAATTATCAAAAATTTCTTATCGTATTTAACTAATTGAGAAACATACTCTCGAAATAGTGAAAATGGGGGATTGGTAACAACAATGTCAGACTGTTTTAACAATTCAATACTTTCAGTACTTCTAAAATCACCATCACCTTGGAAAGGAATGATGTCTATTGAATTTTTGCCCCTTTTAGCGTCCTCACTTGTATATTCAAAGAAAAAGCCTTTTTCATTCTCTTTGGTATTAAATAAGCTGATTTCTTGTTTTTTATAACAAGCAGTTACAATTTTTTTTAAACCTAATTCTTTGAAGTTTGAAGCAAAATATTTGAAGAAATTACTAATTCGCGGGTCATCACAATTACAATAAACTACTTTATTTGCAAATTGATTTTTATAATGATTCAACTCGTTTTCAATATCTAAAAGCTGAGTATAAAATTCATCACTTTTAGATTTTTTTGCTTTTTTCAGTAATTTATTTGTTGCGTTTCTTGCCATAATTTCACTTTATTTACTATTTGTTAACTGACTAAATATATCTCTTCCCAACTCTTTAAGAGATGTTTTAGATATTTCAACCATAATTTCTAACATTCTTTTTGGATCCCATTTATCTCCGTTTCCTTGTGTATAAATAGATGTTGCTTGAAGCATAATTGTTTTATCCTTATGCTTGACAAACTTATTTTGCACAAATTTGTATTAATTGGCATTCCATAATTTGCAGAAGTTAATCTATCTAATCTATTTAACATTCCTGATTGGTAATCAAGCCTTACAACCCTTCCATCAGCTCTTTCAATTGAAATTGTTTCAGTTAAAAAGTTTGAACCTTCCAAAAATAAAACATAAGGAAAATGAGATTCAGATAACATAAAATTAGCAATTTCTGATATATTTTTATGTGACCTTTCTATCGCATTACCAGCAGCCATCAAGTCTTGATTGTTGTTCTTACCAACTAATATACCCTTTTTGATATTTTCAATGTCTTTTCCTTGATGTTTAGCTTCTGATACTAAAACTACTCTCCAGTTCCCAATATCATCCTTTACTTCAATTATTCCACCGTCAGGTTTAATACTTGAATTAGGAACAAAAAGCGTTTGCCCTAATTCAAGGTCTATTTTCTTTAATGCTTCATTTATCTCTTTTTTTTTATCCTTGTTTTATATTGAAAAGTTAATTGTGGATATTCATTTTCAAGAACCTTAATAACAAGATTTGATATTTCACCAACACTTGAGTCGTGAGACCTTGCTATATCACCAAATATACCCACTACACCTTGGGATTTCTTATGTTGAGTTGTTAATCTTGAAGATTGGTTTTTCTTAGTCATATATTAAATCCAATATTATTTTTTTGCTAATTTATTGAATATGTAGTTTTTTATACGTTTCACATCAACTAAGCACCTACATCATCTCAATAAATAATATATATAAGAATACAAAAATTTTCTCTTTTAGGCAAATTTATTTTTCAAAATAAAAGCCCCTTCCCAAATATCAGAAAGGAGCTTTGAAATTTATAATAATTAAATAATTTCCTCAATACTTCAGCAGTTCCTGTATTTTGTCATATACTTTTTGGGTGGATGGGAGTACGTCATTTTCGTAGTTTGGTGCGTATGGTATGTGTGAGTCTTTGGCTGCAAGTCTCATTACAGGTGCATCGAGACTGTCAAATGCAAACTGGGAAATTGAAGCAGCGATTTCTCCGCCAAATCCGTTTGTCCATGTATCTTCGTGGGCTACGAGTACCCGACTTGTCTTTTTGACAGATTTATAAACAGCTTCCTTATCCCAAGGAATTATGGTTCTCAAATCAATTATTTCTATTGATATGCCTTCTTTTTCAAATTTTTTGGCTGCTTCTACAGCCTGCTTTACTACCATACCGTATGTAACTACTGTCAGGTCAGTTCCTTCTTTTACTACATTTGCTTTACCGAATGGTAGAAGATAATTTTCATCCGGCTCTACTCTTTTTGCAAATGGCAATCTGTACATTCCTTTATGCTCGAGGAACATCACAGGGTCATCTATTCTGCAGGCAGTTTTCAGTAATCCTTTTGCATCTGCCGCGTTGCTCGGATAAGCAATCATCAAGCCCGGAATATGTGCGAAAATCGATTCGATATTCTGTGAGTGGCAAAGCCCGCCGTGAATATATCCGCCCACCGCTACTCGGGTTACTACCGGTGCTTTAAATCCGTTGTTTGAGCGGAATCGCATAGTGGATATTTCATTTTTATATTGCATAAAAGCGGGCCAAATATAATCACCGAACTGAATTTCCACAACGGGTTTATATCCTCTTACCGCCATACCTAATGCAACACCTGCTATAGATGCTTCAGCCAGCGGTGAATTAAACACTCTGTCGGTACCGAATTTAGTGGAAAGCCCTTTAGTGGCAGTAAATACTCCGCCTTTCGGGTCGGCTACGTCTTCACCGAATATTACCATCTTCGGATTGTGTTCCATTTCTTCGATAAGTGCGTGAGTAATTGCATCTACCATTACCGCTTCTTTGCCGGTCTCAGGTTCTTTATCGGCATAATCCAAATCTCTTGTTTCTTCGGGAGCAAAATTAAATTTAGTTGATTCCTCAGCTACAGGGTCGTCCTGCTCAACAGCCCAATCAATCGCATTATTTAGTTCATCTCTTACTTTTTCTTCGAGTTTATCTATTTCATCCTGAGTAGCCAGCTCATTATCTGTCATATATTTAGAAAGAAGAAGAATCGGGTCTTTCTTGGATTTTGCTTCAATTTCTTCTTTTGAGCGATATTTTCTGTCATCATCACTTGATGAGTGAGGCAGCATTCTTTCCACTACAGCGTGAAGCAAAGCAGGTCCTTTTCCTTCTCTCATAAATTTGATTGCATCGCGAGCTGCATTAAGTGATTCGAAGAAATCAGAGCCGTCATACTCTTTCATCAGTAAACCTTCGTAGCAGCAGAATGAATAAGCCACACTACCACCCATTGACTGACTTGCTCTTGGCACTGATATGGCATATCCGTTATCCTGAATATGGAAAAGCACGCTCAGCTTGTCTCTTGTAGCCCAGTTAATAGCTTCATAAAATTCGCCCTGGCTTGTAGTGCCTTCGCCTGAAGATACATATGTAACAGAATCTTCGCCTGAACGCTTTTCGGCAAGAGCGGTACCTACGGAGCTTAGAAACTGAGTGCCTGTGGGTGATGACTGAGTAGGAAGATTGAGCTTCGGATGTCCGTAATGTCCGGGCATTTGTCTTCCGCCTGTTGCGGGGTCATCTTTTTTACCGAGAGCCAGCAAGAAATATTCTTCGGGTGTAAAGCCCATTCCGTAAGTAAAAGCAAGGTCCCTGTAGTAGGTCCATCCCCAGTCTTTGCCTTTTTCAAGAGTCATAGCTATTGCAGTCTGTGTAGCTTCATGTCCGCTGCCGCCAATATGAAAGAATGATTTTCCCTGCTTAAGCAGAGTTAGGTGCTTTTCGTCGGTTACTCTTGCAAGCATCATATTTTTTAATGCCTGCATAAGGTCATCTTTGGATAAATCCAAAGTGATATGCGGCGGTTTACTTCTGTCTAATTTGGTTCTGTCCACATTGCAGTCATCACCTTTACCGTGATGACAAGTAGAACCAATAGGTCCTTTAAGCTGCTCTACTTCAATTAATCTTTCGTAACTTTCCACATTTTCTTCTTTTTTAGCAGGTTTTTCCTGCCCTTTTTTAGCGGTTGCTTTTTTAGTCATTATTTTTTACTCAAATTTTTTGGGTTTAACATACATTTTTTTATTATCTTTACAATTGATTTTAAATCATAAATAAGAAATTTGATAATTTTTAGTCCAAAATAAATATAATTTTAGCCTATGTCGTGGACTCAAATAATTGGTTACGAAA
>CAZIXJ010000197.1:0-5890 GCA_964542835.1 uncultured Hyphomicrobiales bacterium | reverse complement strand
GCATTGTCAAAAAGATTTATAATATTTTTTAATATTTTATTTTTCAAACTCATTTTTTTTATGGATAATTAAAAAAAAAATTGTAATTTATTTTAACTAAAATAACATTTTTTGTTGAACTAATCAGGAAAATAATTATGGCAAGAATTAAATTACAAGATATCGAGAAAAATCAGGAGCTGGATGCTGCAGCTCTCAAGAAAGTTGTTGGTGGTAGCGATACTATAGGCGAAGGTATGACCGGTATGGCAGGAAATACAGGTACTAAAACCGGTGGAAGTGCTACAAATACAGGCACAGAAACAGGTGGAGCAGGTGGAGCAGGTGGCGGTGTTTCCGGTGCAAGTGCATGGGGAGACAATACCGGCGGTGCCGGTGGTTCATCTTCACAGTCAGCCGGTGGCGGTGGTGGTGGTTACCTCAGTGCCGGTGGCGGTGGTAGTATTACGAACAGCAACAGCTATGGCGGAGCAGGTGGCAGTGTTACACAAATAGGTGGAGTCGGCGGAGCAGGCGGTGCCGGCGGAAGTGCTGTTGGAGCTATGGGAGGCAATGTATCCGACCAGGTTTCAAGCTCTATCAGTGTACCTGTTACTATGAATATATAAAAATTTTATTATTAAAATCAACCGTTAGATAAAATCTAACGGTTGATTGCTATCATTAAATACTTATTATGAAATACATTTTTTCAATATTTTTATTTGTTTTTTTTATATCCTGTGAAGATGATACTGCAAAACCGCAGGAAAATACTCAGCATATTGATACACTTTATGCAGATATTTCCGGTGATTTTAATTTCATATTCGAAACAAATGCAGTTAATCTGAATGATTATCCGTCAGGTGATACTACTTACAAACTAATTTCTGGCACTTATATCAAAGGACCTGAGCTTGCTTATGAGATTTATTTTGTATTTCCTGATACTGGAGATGGAAATGCAAATTTCAAACTTGATACTACCGGCAGATTTACACGTTTTGAGATTACTCTCGGTGTAATTGGAAGTTACGGGCTTTCTGATAATGTATCGGGTTCGTTAAGTCTGATACAAAATAATAATGATTACATAGAAGGAAATTTCAATTTTTCTGCATCAAATATTGACAGCAATAAAACCGTTAATATTGACAATGGATATTTTAAATATAAAGTTTTTGACTGAGGTGATATAATGCCAAGAAAAATTACTTTGCATAATCTGGAAGAAAAAAACAGAGAAGTAGATAGAAATGAAGCCGAAACTGTGTTCGGAGGCTCTAATAACTATGGAATGTCTGCGAATACCGGTACAAAATCCGGCGGAAATGCTTCTAATTATGGCAATCAAACAGCAGGAAGCGGTGGCGATGGTGGTTCAGTAGGACATGGTGAAACTTACGGAAACAACTCTGCAGGAAGTGGCGGCAACTCATGGCAATCCGCTATGGATATGGGGCAGTTTCAGGGAGCTAACAGCAGTGGCGGTACCGGTGGCAATATTACAAATGTTGGTGCTGAAGGTGGTTCCGGTGGAGCAGGAGGTAGTGCCATTGGAGTACAGACTAATATCAATGATAACATAATAAATGAAATATCTGTTCCTGTTACAATGAACTTATAAAACTATTTTTTTGGAAAGATTCTTTCAATTGGAGTTTATATTCCAATTAGTTGATTTTATTAATTTTTCTGAAAAGCATAAACTGTTTATCTAAAAAAAGAGTATTTGTTTGTTATTATAAATTACTATTAAAAAATAAGAAAAATTTTCTCCTTTTTTAATCTCAGATGAAATCGGGATACAAGCAAAGGTTGTTTCGACTGTCACTGAGCGTTATCTAAGTGGAATCTTGTGTGATGGAATTGTCAGGAAAGTATAATTTAAAAAAAATTATTTTGTAAAAGTCCCCCATTAATTTCCTGATATCTGTTCCATAAATCCCTGCTCTTCAGCTTCTTTTAACCAGTCTTTTTTATTTGCTTTGAAAAAAAGTTTTGCATCACTGTATTCATTTGGAATAATACCTTCAAGAATAGCTTCTTCAATATTCTCTTTGATATAACCAACAGCGCGGCAAGGAGGGAGGTTGCACTCTTTCATAATTTCTTCGCCTCTTACCGGAGACTGGAATTCTCTTAATTTATCTCTTTCCTGAACATCAATTACTTTTTGGAATACTTCTTCGTAATTATTTTTATATTTTTCACTCAGATTTGGATTTTTTGTAGTTATATCAGCTCTTACAAGAGTAAACAAATCTTCGAGAGCATCTCCTGCCTGAACTGCGAGGCGTCTTACTGCCGAATCAGTAACTTCAGAATCCACCAGTGACATTGGTCTTCCGTGTAATCTAACTAATTTTTCTACATAAGGCAAATGTTCCATTGGAAATTTCATTCTCTTAAAAATTCTTTTCATCCATCTTGCACCGATTTCTTCATGTCCGTGAAATGTATATCCGGTCTTTGAAGTAAATCTTCTCGTTTTTGGTTTGGCTATATCATGCAACAAAGCAGCAAGCCTGAGCCATGTGTTATTTGTATGAGGAACGATATTATCCAGAACTTTAAAAGAATGGAATAGAATATCTTTATGAGAATGAATTTTGTCTCCAATTTTTACATTTTCAACTCCCTGCATATCATGGAGTTCCGGGAATATTTCTTTTAGCAGTCCTGAACTGAAAAGTGCGCTAAGACCATTGCTTGGATGTTCTGAATCAATAATTTTCAGAAATTCAGCGGAAATTCTTTCCTGAGAGATAATCTCCATTCTCTCGGACATTTCCATAATTGCATTCATCGAAGTGCGGTCTATACGGAAATCAAGCTGGGCAGAAAATCTCGCAGCTCTCATCATTCTTAGTGGATCATCTTTATATGTAACTTTAGGATCCAGTGGCGTTCGGATAATTTTTTTCTCAATATCATGAAGACCATCAAAAAGGTCAATTACTTTTCCTTTATTCTCTTTATTCAAATGAGCTGCCAGAGAATTTATAGTAAAATCACGCCTTTTAATATCATCTTCAAGAGTGCCTTCGGTTACAATAGGGTCTCTCGAATCTTCTCTGTATTCTTCTTTTCTTGTACCAACAAATTCTACCTGATAATCACCGACAGGCACCATTGCCGTTCTGAATTTTTTGAACTCTACAGTCTTAGATTTGAAATGCTTAGCTACTTTTTTTGCAAAATCGAGAGCATCACCTACTACGGTTATATCAAAATCAGTTCTTTTTCTCTCAAGAAAATAATCTCTTACATACCCGCCAACTACGTAAGCCTCCACTTTGTTCTTATCAGCGAGCTTACCAATATCATGAAGGATTTGTTCTTCAATAATTAAATGATTTCTTTTAGGTTTTGAAGTAAGTATTACCTTATCTTCTCTTTTAATTCTTTTTCTTTTCTTCTTTTCCATTGCTTATTATTAGTGCAAATAAAAATATTTAATAAAAAAACTTGTTGGTTTAGCCTTTGTACTTGGCTACTTCCTTCACTTTTCTTAACTGACTGAATCCATTGTTTTTTCTGTCAATTACCTGAATAACTGAAGCATAAATTTCTTTCCAGGTGAATCCATAATGCACAGTAAGTTCTTTAGGCTCACCTGAACCCCCGAATTCATCTTTCATCCCAACAAACTCTATGGGTACGGGGTAATTTTTAGCAAGTACTTCAGCCACGGCGCTGCCCATACCTCCATGCACCTGATGCTCTTCAGCGGTAACTACTGCACCTGTTTCCTGAGCAGCTTCTACTATTGTAGCTTCATCAATGGGTTTTATTGTGTGATTGTTAATTACTTTAACAGAGATATTTTCACTTTCTAATTTATCAGCAGCTAAAAGAGCTTCCCATACCATAATGCCACAGGCTATAATTGTAACGTCCGTACCCTCACGAAATATTTCGGCTCTGCCTAATTTGAAAGGTGTTTCATAATCAGTGAACTGAGGTACGGCAGTTCTGCCAAATCTAATAAAGGCAGGACCAACAATATTGGCTATTGCAAAAGTAGCTTTTTTTGTTTCTTCGTAATCGCATGGACAAACAAGAGTCATATTTGGTAAGGTCCTGAGCATAGCCATTTCTTCCAGGGACTGATGAGTAGCTCCGTCCTGTCCTACAGTAATACCGGAATGCCCTCCGCCAATTTTCACGTTTACATTATTATAAGCCACTGATACTCTGAGCTGATCTGCATTCCTGAATGCAGCAAATGCACTGTAAGAGGAAAAAAATGGAATTTTTCCTGAAAGTGCAAATCCGGCAGCTATAGTAGTAGCATTTTGCTCAGCAATTCCTATATTAAAAAATCTTTCAGGAAATTCTTCAGCAAATAAAGATGTTTTTACTGAACCTGATACATCGGCACCAAGCACTACAATATCTTTGTTGATTTTTCCAAGCTCTACGAGAGCTTCGCCGAAACCCTGTCTTGTTGGTTTTTCACCTAATAATTTGAATTCATTCATTTTAATATACTACTTAATTTTTTTTCCAATTTCTTTAAGAGCTTCTATTGCATTTTCCACCGTAGGTGGTATTCCATGCCACTGATACTGGTCTTCCATAAATGAAACGCCTTTGCCCATTTTTGATTTTGCAATAATGCAGGTAGGTTTGGCAATACCATTGAAATGATTATAATGGAATTTGGTAAATGCTTTATTAATTTGTCTGTAATTATGAGCATTAATTTCAATTACATCAAATCCAAATGCTCTGAATTTTTCATACAATGGATTAATATTCATAATATCTCTTACGTTTCCATCTATCTGGCAGTTGTTATTATCCACTATCCAACAGAAATTTTCAAGACAATAGTTTCCGGCTGACATAGCGGCTTCCCATACAGTACCTTCCTGAAGTTCACCGTCTCCTGTTACGCAGAAGACTTTTCGGTGGTTTTGATCGAGCAACATATCAGACATAGCCATACCAACAGCAATGGATACTCCCTGCCCAAGTGAACCTGTGGAAGACTCTATTCCTGGTAGTCCTACATCCAGCCCGGGATGTCCCTGTAGCTGAGAACCAAGCTTTCGGAAGGTGCTTAACTTTTCTACATCAAAATATCCTGCTCTCGCAAGTATGGAATAAAGCACAGGGGTCATATGACCTGCACTAAGTATGAATCTGTCCCGCATTTCCCAGTCGGGATCTTTAGGGTTATAATTCATAAATCCACCAAAATATAATACTGACATCACATCAGCTATTCCAAGCGGACCACCTGTATGTCCCGACTGTGCAATAACAAGAGTTTTTATAATATCTTCTCTTATTTGTTTTGCAATATCAGCAAACTCTTCAGGTGTGCGTTTCTTGTTTTCAAAGATTACATCAGAAAATTTTATTTCGTTTATCATTATTAATAATTAATAATTTTTAAAATATTAGATTACAAAATTACAAAATAATTTTTAAAATACAATTTCCTTAAATGAAAAATATTCTTTTTTACATAAATAATTCACAAATTATCAATTAATATAAACTTCTTTGTAAAAAAATAAACACTAATATCTTAATCTGCTTTCATTTAGTTTTTGCTTAATTTCACTTATATGCTCAAAAATATTTTCATTATGTTTGCGGATTTGTTTTATATCCGATTCTGCTTCAGATACTGATTCGTTTGCTTCGGCAAGGGAATTATTTTTTGAATAGACTATCAAATATTTTGCTAATTCACTCATAACAAGTCTTGTGTAATAATTTCCAATCCAGAAAATATAAGGTCCCGGATTGCAATCAAGCAGAAAAATTCTTTTATTACTGTCTATAATGGCATCCCATGCTGAGAATTTAATATCAAGTATTTTATTAGCATTTATCACTTCTGATTTTTGTTCATCAGTAAGTCTTATTATTTCAAAACCCTTTGTAT
>CAZIXJ010000196.1:3733-5897 GCA_964542835.1 uncultured Hyphomicrobiales bacterium | reverse complement strand
ATGAAACGATAATTGTAAAAAGACAAAGTTGGTAAAAGAAAAAAAAGTACGATTGCCCAACAATGGCTATACGTGATGCGGGCTAACTACTTAAAAATGAAGAAATTGCAACAAAATATCATTCGGTCTGGCGGACAAAGATTCGGTTTCAAAAGCCCGGCATAAGCATATTGCAACAAATTAGCAAACATTTGAAAAGGAGCATATGAAAGTCTGGAAAATATCATTTTGGATTGCTGTAACATTACTGGTTGTATCCAACCTTTTTTGGATTTATCAAGTAATTGATAATGCAGTAGGACATAAGTACTACCAAGTAAATTATAAAGAATACAAAGAAAACTCAGATATTCTAAAAGCTACACTCATTTCATTTGACAATAAAAATGATTTAACTTCTTTTTTAGAAGAGGTTTAGTGTTTTTGCCCACTATCAATTGCCACGACTTTTAAGTCGCAAAGCTCTATTGTACAGAAGGAGGGATTCGAACCCTCACGATGTTGCCACCACTGGATTTTGAATCCAGCGCGTCTACCAATTCCGCCACTTCTGCATATAATAAAGAACCAATTCACCATCCCGATAAAATCGGGACGAGTCTATAAATTCCACTTTTGTTTTGTTCTTTTATTGAACTACAAAAATAACTTATTTTTTAATATTTACAAAACTTTTTGTCGCATTATTTCAAATAATATTATTCCGGCTGATACAGATGCATTTAATGAGTCCAGACTTCCCCGCATTGGTATTTTGATTAATTCGTCGCAGTGCTTTTTGATTGCCGGTCTCATCCCTTTGCCTTCACTTCCTATTATGAGTGCCACAGGTCTGTCGTATATTGAGGGGTCGAAATATTTTTTTTTGGAGTGCATATCTGTTCCGTATATCCAGAATCCTTTTTCTTTCAATGTTTCCAAAGCCTGTGTCATATTCCCAACTTTTGATGTTCGGATTATTTCCAGTGCGCCTGCTGAACTTTTTATGGCTGATGGATTGATAGGAGCGGAATCTCTTTCGGGGATTATTAATCCGTTGGCACCGGAACATTCTACAGAGCGGGCTATAGCTCCGAGATTATGAGGGTCATAAATCGAATCCAGTATTACAACTACCGGATTTGTTGTATCTTCAAATGCTTTTTCGATTAAGTCATCTATTGTGAAAGTATCAACAATTTTTTTCAGTGCTATTACTCCCTGAGAGTTAGCTCCTTTTTCTAGTTCTTTATTTTCAAGCTCTCTGAATTTTCTTTTGTCATATTTTACGCATTTTATCTTATTTTTTTTTGCTTCTGAATAAATAGCATTGATTATATCGCCTTTTATCCCGAAAGATAAAAATACTTTTTCTGCATTGCCTGCACGGATTGATTCCAGCACAGGATTTCTTCCAAAAATATACGAATTGTTTTTCACGTCAAACCAAGAATTATCAATAAAAACATATACAAATATACAGATAAAATTCTGAATTTCAATTTATCTACTACAAAATAAAAAAGTAATGCTGCTGTAATTAGTGCGGGAAGTAAATGATAAGTATCGCTTACGATTAATGCCTGATTATATGAATTAATCCCAAGATTGAACAAAAAGATAATTTTCCAGAATTTTAAATCATCTGATGTAAGAGTTTTTGCTTTTGACTGAAAATATAGTTTAAATGCAGTAATTATAAAGATTACAAGGGGAATATAAAACCAGATACTGTGATATATTTCAGTAATATTCATTGCATTAAAAGGATTTGGGAATGGTATATTATAAAATGATTTGTATTCGAGCAATGGAAATTTTATTAATTGACTGTATAGATTTTCCCCGCCGGAATTAATTAGAAAATATAAAAAGACAGGCAAAAAAGTTAGTAAAATTCCGGCAGTAAATATAATTCCGTATTTCATACCTGTCAGGAATTTTTTGAACCAATTTGCATTTTCATCTGCATAAAATTTTATTCCGAAAAAGAAAATACCCCAAAATTCCGCACCATAAAGATAAGCTATTACATCGTGCCTGAAGATGCCTGCTAAACCAAGTAGTGCACCACCTGATATTAAATAAATCAGTTTTTTTGTTTCGTAATATTTGAATATTATTACAGTATTTAAGAATACAATAAGAAATGGGATTTTAAAATTGAATTTCATAACTGACCTCA
>CAZIXJ010000196.1:0-3723 GCA_964542835.1 uncultured Hyphomicrobiales bacterium | reverse complement strand
GGAGGAAACGCTTATATATCCTTTAATTAGTAGTGCTATTGTAAAAATAACGAGAAGATTAATTATCGGATAATGTTTGTCCGGTATTTTATCATTATTGAGGTATGATGCCCTGAAAATAAATGCAAGAATAAAAACGAAAAGCAAAGTAACTATCAGTTGATAATTATCATACAAAAAAGTTCCTTTTATTAAATGTAATAAATAGAACTGTCCGGGAGCAAGATAAGTTTTTATATCAGAATACAAATTCTCATTATTGTCTATTCTTTCCGAATTTTCTATAAGATTTTCTTCGCCGGAAGGAATTTCATCTGAAAAAGCAAATGAAAAGAGAAATAAAAACAATATAAGAATTATTTTAAGACGCATGAGAGAGCTTTCCAATATGATTCTTTAGCCAGAAATATCCGAGAGTTCCCACGGCAAAATTTGATACTGCTGCTGCTACAAATACTCCGTTAAGTCCAAAATATTTTGAGGCTAGATATGCAAGGGGTATATAAAGAACGAACATCCTCAGAACAGCAATTACAGCGGCATAATAAGGTTTTTCCATTACGTTGAATGATACTCCCGTAAGCATAATGACCGACTGAAATCCATAGCTAACAGGTACTATCCAAAGATAATTCTGAATTACTGATATTACGGTAGGATTATCATTAAAAATTCTCCCTATAGGTTCTGCAAAGATTGCAAGTACAATAAGCACTACAAGCCCCCAGAGCATTCCAAATCCTGTGCTGAATCTGAAACCTTTATCAACTCTTTCAATATTTTCTGCTCCTAGGTTTTGTCCTATAAAAGGACCTAACACACTTCCGAGAGCCATAATTACAGTAAGTGCAAGAGCTTCTATTCTTGAAGCCACACCAAAGCCTGCGACAGCTTCGGGTCCGAATACTGATATAATACCAAGTATTACGCTTATGCTTAACGGCATTATCATACTCGTGCCGGCACTTGGCAGTGCAATATGAAGTATGTTTTTATAGGATTCTTTTACATCTTTCAAATAGGGGATTTTAAAGCTGATTAATTTATCTCTGCGATAGAGATAATGTAGGGATACAAAAAAAGTAATAGCTCTTGCTATTACAGTGGCTATTGCAGCACCTTTTATGCCAAGTTCGGGAAACGGACCAATTCCAAAAATCAACAATGGATCGAGAGCAGTATTTACTACTACGGCTACCATCATAATAATACTGGGGGTTTTCATATCGCCTGTAGCCCTGAAGAGAGAGTTACCTATCATTGGTATCATTACGAAAATATTGCCGAGATACCAGATAGACATATAGTCATAAACCTGTTCCAGCACCAGCCCTTCAGCTCCGAGAAGACCAAATAGGGGTCTTATAGTGAACATCCCGGCTGTCATAAAAATCAATACAAAAATCAAACCGAGAGTAAGAGAGTCTGATGCATATCTTACGGTTTTTTCATTATCACCTTTCCCGATTTCCCTTGATACTACTGCTGATGTACCCATTCCGATACCAAGTGCCAGAGCTGTAACGATATAAGTAATCGGGAATGTATAGCTGATAGCAGCAAGAGCTTCAGTGCTTATCTGCCCTACAAAGTATGTGTCTATAAGATTGAATGACAGCATACCTACCATACCAATTATCATTGGCAAAGTACGTAATATTATCTTCTTTCCAATAGGACCTTCTACAAAATCGGCTTTATTATTCATTTATTAATTATTATCAGTTAATATCATTTTTTACAAAAACTATCTGACGTATCAGCAATGTAAATAAATGTATTTTTTATTGATGTTTTAAAAAAATAAGGTTAGGATGGACAAGTAAAAATCAGTTTTTTTTATACTAATCTCATTCTGTATCAAATAATTCAGCAGGATTAATTTTAAATTGCAGCATTTGAGCTGTATTTCTTCCTCCATCATCACCTTTGCGTTGCATTGTAATCTTTCCTATTTTAAAATTGCCTCTTTTAGTAATTCTAATATCACCATTACCAAAAAAATTCATACAGAAATTCATAGATTTAAGAACCCATCTTGCATTATTTAATGTCTTTTGGGCTACAAGCATCCACTCTGCTGCAAATCTACCCTGACCCTTCAAAATATCTGAAACAATAAGAGATTTATTATTATCTAACCATTCTAATATTTTTTCTTGTTCAATTTTTGTAAATTCATATGCAAACATCCTTCTTTCATCTTTTAAATTTTTCTTTTTTGATTTAATTTCACCGGTGTATCTCTTTAAAATAGAAATAATGGGTTTAGGAATATTCCACATCTCTGCATAAGTATCAACCCAACGCTTATCAATTTGATTAAAACCTTTGTTATTGCTTACTAATTTTACCTGTAAATTTTCTACATCTATTGCATTTTTAAGTTTAATTGTAACCTGAACCTGAACGTCAGTTTTAAAACCAGATATTTTTACAGCTTTAACAAATTCAATTTCAGAAATATTATATTTCATCAAAATAAGCCAAGTCTGAGCATCATCATCTTTTTTCCAATTATTAAACTTTTTCACAATATCATCTTCATTGCGAAAACCGTTTTTTGCAGTTTGAGAACCTTTTTTAATTAAATCCATATTATTTCTTTGTAAATAAATTATCCATAGTATATTTTCTTAATCTATCATTTGCTATCTCGATGTATTCGGGTGAAATTTCAGAGCCTATCCATCTTCTGTTAAGTAAATAAGCCACTTTTGCAGTAGTACCGCTTCCCATAAATGGGTCATAGACTAAATCATTTTCATTAGTCCATGTATTTATTTGGTCAGCTACTAGTTTTTCAGGGAAAATGGCAGGATGATTAAATGCCTCTTTATCTTTTGTTGAAATCCCACCGCCGATAGAATAGAAAAATACATTTCCAACTTTTTTTTCTTTTGTTCTTTCTACCTTTTCATAATTCAAGGAGCCATTTTGCCCGCGATTTTTCATATTTGCCAGCCCATGGTATTTTGTAGGTTCAGTAATCGGATTAAATGTATTAGGAGTTCCTTTAGAAAAAGCAAACATATATTCAAAATGCTGATGGTATCTTTTTCCTGTTTGAGGCATCGGATTATTTTTATAGTAAATCATCGTATCATGCAATCTAAAACCTGTCTCTTTAAAAAAAAGTGCCTGCCTGAAAGAAGTTCCGGATTCACTGCCATTAACAGTTGCATCAGCCACTACCCATATTAAGACGCCTCCGTGTTTAATTACTCTGAATAATTCATTTGCAATTTTTTCAAATTCAAATTTATAACCGTTGTAGTTCCTTATTTCATCATAAGGAGGTGAAGTAATTACAAAGTCAATATCATTATCAGGCATATTGCTCATTGTAATCAGACAATTTTCATTATATATTTTTTGAATTTCCATATTGCAAATCTAATTCATTGTTCACGAAATTTCTCTTAATATTTAAATCGAAAATCCAATATAACAAAATTGTTAAATATAATCAAATTTCATTTCAAATGTGTCGGAATGAAAGCATATTTTTTAATTCATCAAATTGGTTTTCCATTTTACAAAGTAGATTTTAATCTTTGCGATTTCTTATAAAAATTTAAGAAAGCTGGTTTTATTGATTTTGAATTAATTAAATCTTTTCAGTTATTCAAATAATTCAATATTTTTGCATAAATATTTAATCAATAATAGATTATTTTAAATGATTACTGATTTGCATAATACGATTAATAATATTATTAT
>CAZIXJ010000195.1:0-5908 GCA_964542835.1 uncultured Hyphomicrobiales bacterium | reverse complement strand
AAGTCTCATTTACCTGATAAAGAACAGTTGATAGGAAAATTGCTTAATAAAACCGTATCATCCGGTGGAATTGTGGTTAAAAGTGATTTGGCTGAAGATATGGTAATTACAAAAGGTGATAAAATTACCGTTGTTGTTCAGTCGGGTGCAGTTCAGATAAGGACTTTGGGTACTGCACTGAATGACGCAAAAACGGGAGAGCAGGTAAGAGTAAAAAGAGATGGCACGGGCAGTATGATTCTATACGGCAGGGCAGTCGAAAGCGGAGCGGTATATATCTCATCAAACGGGGAGAATACAAGATGAAAAAAATATTATTCATATCAATTATAATATTTTTATCTTATTCTGTGCAGGCTCAGTTTGTACAGAATAATGCACGTTCACTCTTTTCAGACGTAAAAGCCTTTCAGGTAAATGATGCGGTATCAGTTTATATTATTGAAGATACTCAGGCTGATAATTCTGCATCCACGGAATCAGGAAGAAGCAGCGATATTGGAGCAGGTTTGAATGGCAGTGCCGGCTCGGCAGGAACGAACATTCAGGGTGGAATAAATACCGGAAATGATTTCAGAGGAAGCGGAAAAACAAATAAAAAAGAAAGAATTAGAGCAAGACTGAGTGCAAAAGTAATTGAAGTGGTGGAAAACGGAAACCTGAGAATAGAAGGAACTAAAACTACAAAGATAAACGGAGAAACCTCTACCGTGAAAATTCAGGGAGTAGTAAGACCCGTAGATATTAATTCGGATAATTCAGTGTATTCATATGATATAATGGACCTTACACTGGAAATAGAAGGTGAAGGTGTAATTAGCGAGCAGCAGGAACCGGGACTGTTTACCAAATTTCTGAGGTTTTTATTCTGATGAAAAAAACACTTTACATATTGCTGATTATTTTAATTGTTAATCCTTTATTCTCTGCAAGAATAAAGGATGTAGCAGTAATTGAGGGCAATAGCGGAGTGCAGGTAATCGGATACGGTCTTGTAACAGGTTTGAACAGAACAGGCGATAATCAACAGACTTCTTATACTGTCCAATCTGTAATGAATATGCTGAAAAGATTTGGCATTACCGTTCCTGAAACTAATCCGAGAGTGCGAAATGTAGCAGCAGTAATGGTAACATCTACTATTCCTACTTTCAGCAGAAGAGGCAGTAAAATAGATGTGCAGGTTTCATCAATCGGAGATGCAACATCTTTACAGGGCGGAGTATTGCTAATGACACCGGTATCTACTTCAAACGGACAGATAGTCGGGATGGCTCAGGGACCTTTGTCAGTCGGCGGATATGATGTAAGAAGTCTCGGCTCAAGAATTACTAAAAACTCAACAACTACGGGAAGAGTGCCGGGAGGACTGATACTTGAAAGTAATCTTGAAGGGCAAATAATTGACGGACAGAATATCAGAATTTCACTGAGAGAGCCTGATTTTACAACAGCAACAAGAATTTCTCAGGCTGTGAATACATTACCGGGACTTGGCAATGCTGCAGTAACGCTTGATGCAGGCTCTGTACAGGTAGAAATGCCTGCCGGCAGTACAAATGACGAAGTAATGCAGATAATTGCACAAATTGAGGCGCTGAATGTAGTAACTGACCCAATAGCAAGAGTGGTAATTAATGAAAGAACGGGAACGGTAGTAGTAGGAGGGAACGTAGAACTTTTGCCGGCTGTAATCGCACACAGTGGACTTGAAATTACTATACAAAAGCAGGTATTGGTTCCGCAGCCTGCACCATTTACAATAAGACCTCCGCAGATTGCAGAAACTGCTGAAATAGAAAGCGAGGAAGAAGTGACTACTGCAAAAGCACTTGTAGTACAGGGACCTACGGTAGCTGATATGGCGGAAGCATTGAATTTACTGGAAGTACAGCCGAGAGATTTGATTGCTATTTTTCAGGCATTAAAGGAATCCGGAGCATTACAGGGAGAATTAATAATACAGTAAGAATATGGAACACATTAAATTACATAGCGAATTCAATTCAGGCAGTTTGTTCAATAATAAACTTGAACAGCTCAAGGGTGCAGCGGATGCACTCGGTGGTATGTCTGATGAAAAGAAATCCGGAATAGAAGAGGCTGCCCGCGGTTTTGAATCTATGTTTGTGCATATGTTTATGAAAAGTATGAAAAGTGCAATGCTCAATAAGGATGACAAATCCGAAATGGGAATGAATACTTCTCCGCTTATGGATTATACTGATATGCTTTTGTCTGATGATATTTCAAAGTCGGGTACAGGTATCGGTATTGCAGAGATGATTTATAAGCAGATGACGGGCGGTGGTAAACTACAATCTTCCACATCCGGTTTGCAGAATGCAGATATTGCAGAGCAACTCAAAAATATTTCAGGAAATATTTCAAAAAATCCGGTACAGAATATAGGAATTGATAAAAATTCCTTTTTAGGTAAAGTAAATGAAAGAATTGGAAATTATGAAAATATTATAAATAATGCAGCTAATCAAAACGGTATTGATGAAAATCTGATAAAAGCAGTAATTACAACTGAATCAGCAGGAAAAGAAAATGCAAAATCAAGTGCCGGAGCAAAAGGCTTGATGCAGCTTATGGATGGCACTGCCAAAGATTTGGGTGTAAGTAATTCATATGACCCTGCTGAAAATATTAACGGAGGAAGCAAATATCTTTCTATGATGCTGAACAGATATGACGGCGATATTGAGCTTGCTCTTGCTGCATATAATGCAGGACCGGGCAACGTAGATAAGTACGGCGGAATACCTCCATTTAAGGAAACACAGAATTACGTGAAAAAAGTTCAGAAATATCTGAATGAATTTAACAATTTACAATAATAATGAGTGAGTGAAAAAATGTTAAAAGATTTGGGCAATTATTTGAAACATGAGTATCAGCTTATTGCTAAACTTATTGACTTAGCAAAGAGGCAGCAGCAGGCTCTCGTTAATTTTGACGTGGATTCACTCTATGATATTACTAAATTTCAGAATGATATAGCAACAAGTTTCAAACGAGTGGAAAATCAAAGAATAGAAATGCTTATGAACTGGTTCGGCATTAGCAGGTCGCAGGCTATGAATTTGAGAATAAGCCAACTGCAGAACGCATTCAGCGATTATGATTTTTCAGAAATGAAAAGCCTTAGAAAAAGTATGAGTAAATTACTGATTGAACTAAACAGCATTAATGCAACAAACAGAGTACTTTCCAACAGAGCAAAACACAGCGTAAATGAAATGATGCAATCTCTTTCTCAAAAAGGAGATGTGCAGGTATGTAATGTCAGAGTATAAACAGGGAAAAATTATGAATAATATAACAGAAAATATCGTAAAAGACAAGACCAGAAATATCATTAATTCGGTAAATACGCTTTCGGATAAAATACCGGTGAATCTTATTTATGGAATTGCTCCCGGATTAAGAAGTTCACTCAGAAATCTTGATGAAGATATTAAAGAATATCTTGATAAACGGGAAATGGAAAAAATAAAAGCCGGAATAAAAGCAAGAACTAAAATTGATGAGTGCGAAAATTATCTGCAGATGGCAAAGAATATGAGGATAGCAGAAACGGATGATATAATTAGTGAACTCGAAGAGCTGAAAAAATGGTTGTTCCTCGAAGCTGAAGCATCAAGAACAAAAAAAATGAATACACTTAACTAAGGATATTATCATGGGAGGATTTTCATCACTTGAAATAGGCAAGCGGGCATTACAGGCTCAGCAGTATGCATTGGATGCTACTTCAAATAATGTAGCTAATGTAAATACCAAAGGCTATTCCAGAAGAACGGTGAATATGTCTGAAACATCTCCCGTAAATAATTCCGGTCATTTGCAGGGAACAGGTGTAATGGTCAGTAAACTGCAAAATTACAGGCAGGAATTTTTTGATAAAGAAGTGAGAAATACTAATTCCGGTATGAGCAAAAATCAAATGGATGTGCAGTATCTTTCAAGAGCTGAAACAATTTTATCTGAGCCTTCAGAGAACGGACTTAACGAACTGGTATCAAATTTTTTCAATACTTTTTCCGAAATGGCTGCCAATCCTGAGCATATGGGGCTGAGAACCGATATTATTTCACAATCCAAACAAATTTCCGAAAGATTTAATTCCATTGCCGAAAGATTGCAGGAAGCAAGAAATGACGCAGGCAACGAAGCGAGCAGAAAACTTACCGAAGCAAATAAACTAATTTCTGATATAGCAGGATATAATAAAGAAATCGGAAATATCAGCTCAGAGCTTAACGGAGAAGCTCAGACTATGATAGATAAAAGAGCTGTGAAACTGGAAGAACTTTCCAAAATGATGGAAATTAAGGTGAATTTCGATAAAAGTTCTGCAAATGTTTTTGTAAATGGTATTAACTTAGTTACAAAAGATAATTTCAATGAACTTGAAACATTACAGACAGTTAATACTGCCACAGAAGAAAAGACTCTTTCAGTAAAAATAAAAGATTCAGAGAAAGTTCTTGATATTAACAGCGGACAGCTTGGAAGCCTGCTGAAGAATTTCAATGATACTCTTGATGACAAGGATAGCAGCAATAATTTTTCAGTTGCATCTGAAGTAAATAAATTTTCTCAAACATTTGCAGCTATGGTAAATGAAGTATCCGCTCAGGGATACGGATTAAATGATAATGATGCAGTTCCTCCGGGCTACACTTTTTTTGAACCTTCAGACGGCACACTTGACGCATTTTCTATAAAAATATCCGATGACATTAACGGAAAGCCGGAGAATATACCACTTTCAGATAAACCCGGAGAGCCTGGCAATTCCAATAATGCGATTTTATTTTCATCTCTCGCTGAAGATAAGCAGGCTATAGATAATCAGTCTTTTTCTGAATACTATTCTACTTTTCTCGGGAGACTGGGTTCTGCAAGTGAAAGTGCCCAAAACAGCGAGCGAACTTCCACATTAATATTTGACCAGCTCAATGCTCAGAGAGAATCAGTAATGGGTGTGAATCTCGACGAAGAAGCCGTGAACCTCGTGAAATATCAGAAAGCATTTGAAGCATCATCCAGAGCAATTACTCTTACGAATGATATGCTCACTACACTTGTAAATATTATCAGATAGGTGAATTATGAGAATATCAAGCAATACGGCAATCACGCCATATAAAAGAAATCTGGATAATATCCAGAATAAAAGGCTTAAAGAGCAGATGAAAATCAGCACCGGCAATAAAATTCAGCAGCTTTCCGATGCACCTGCTGATATTGTGGATGTGAAGCTGCTTCAAAACAGAATAGATTCCAATAATAAATATATCAAAATTCTTCAGGAAACATCTTCCGAAATACTTACTGCCGAAGCTAAAATGCAGGATATTTCAAACAGGCTGACGCGTATAAGGCAACTCGCAATAGATGCTACTATGACGGGAAACACAGGCAACGTAAAAAGTCTTGCAGTTTACGTAAAAGGATTGATGGACGATATTATAGTAAGTGCAAATGGCGACCACAACGGTAAATTCCTATTTTCAGGTACTAAAACAACAGAAAATTCTTTCGCTGATATTGAAGGCAGCACAAAAAACACTCCTTTTGAATTAATCGAAGGAGAAGTAACAGAAGAAAATCCAAGCGGGATGGAAGTTGTATTCAAAGGAAATTTTGAAGACAGAATAATCAATAAGGATAAATATTCACAGGAAGTAATCAATCAGACTGCCGATAAACTATTTGGCGGAGACGGAACTGAAATGTTCAAAAGTCTCGTGGATATCTATAACGTCCTTGCATATAATCCTGACGGAACTTCAAGAGAAACAAATGATTTATTTACGAGGGAAGACGTAAAAAAACTAAATGAAATCCAGAATAAACTTGCAGATTATATTGAAATAATGGATGTAAGAAC
>CAZIXJ010000194.1:0-5912 GCA_964542835.1 uncultured Hyphomicrobiales bacterium | reverse complement strand
TTCAGAATTATTGACCCGTTTAATTATAACGATGATGAGATTAATTATGAATTTTATATCACTGAACTAAGAGATTCGGAAGATTACCTGATAAGTTCCAAATCTGATGAAATTGAAATTAATTCAACTCATATTGATTGGAAACCTGATTTGAGCAGTCTGGAAACAGGAAGAAATTACTGGATTAAAGCCCGCTACATTACGCAAACTTCATTTGCAAAATGGTCTTACTCTAATTTCACTTTAGAAGCAGGAACAATTACCGATGATGATAAATGGATGATAAATTCTGCAAATCAATTCTCTCACTTCTTTGAAAACAAGTCAAAAAATATTGATATTCCGGAATTAGACAAAGTAACTGTAAATTCCGATACTATTCCCTATAAAATGATTTCATTTATTGGGGATAAATCAGTAGTACCAAATATTAAAACGTGGATAGATATTCAAATTGGTGAGAATGTATATGCCGTAGGCGAATTTTGGAGAGGTTTTCATATTGTTACTTTGCCTGCAGATATTTCAAAAGGCAGAGGCAAACACCGTCGCTTTGATACATGGGGAATTGATGATATTTCAGTTGATTCCTCTGCTGTAAAGATGGTAGAATATCTGCAGGACAGTGTAAAGAGAGATGAATACTTGTTTATATCTTCTTCACATACATCATTCAGATTATTCAGACAGCATTATGAGGAGCAACCCGAAAGCAAAGGTAATCTGGACTCTCTGGTAAAAACTCTTAAATTATACGGAGCTAAACTTGCAGACAGCCTGAATCAAGGAAATATAAAAAGAACCGATGATGCCACATATCAGTTAGTTTCGAGAAAAGGATTCGGTAATCCTGTTGAAAAGCTGATTTTCACGAAAGACTCGCTAATTACAAACGGTTCAATAATTAGATATAATATGAAAGGAACTATAATTACAGATGCAATAGGACCTGCTAAAATGTGGAAATCTCTGAAAATAGACGGCGATATTCAGGATTTTCATTCTGTTAATATCAATATAATCGGAATTGGTAATGATAAAGAAGATACACTTATAACGAACAATGATTTTTCCGATACAGACTTAAGTTCCATAAATGCTGCTGATTACAGAAATATCAGAATTGGAATTGAATTGCAGATTAATCAGATAGAATTTGAAGGATTTGATGCAATAGAAAAACCTGAAATAAATGGTATTACAGTGGATTATATACCACAACCTGAAATTGCTGTAATTCCCGAAAGTATTATTCTTATGCCCGAATCTGTATTGCTCAGCCAACCTGCAAAAGTGAATTATACACTAAAAAATCTTTCTTTAAGAGCGGATGCGGGAGAAACAGAATACAGAATAAAAGGTGCAAAGGAAAAAGGAGAAACATTCTATGAAAACTATCACAGAATAACGGAACTTGAAAAAGATTCTGAAATTGAAAATACTATGGATATTGCAACTGATGATATTGATAATGTTAATTTCGTAAGAGGAAACCTGACTTCTGTAAATGATATTTATAATTTTAACAATACTTTTTCTACAGAAATGTATCGGGTTACTGATACCATTAAACCTAATATCAGAATAAAATCAGACGGGAAATATATCTTTAGCGGTGATTATATATCAGCAAAGCCTACGATAGAAATAGAGCTTTTTGACAACTCATTTATCAGCATTACAGATTCCACAAAAATCAGTGCGAGATTAAACGGATACTATCATCCGGGCGACAGAACTGAATTTGCAAAATTTGAAACTGTAAATGACAGTACACTAAAGGCTGTTTTTACTTTCAGACCCGATACTATTGAGTACGAAGATATTTTACTTATTGCCTATGTGGCTGATGCAGACAATAACAGAGATACGCTAAAAATGAATCTGAATACATCACTCAGAAATAACAAAATTCAGGAATCTTTATCAGTTCCTAATCCATTTGCAGAAGAGACTTATTTTGAATTTCTGTTCATTACTCCAAAAGTGGAAGCAGAGGCAGAAGTTTTAATTTATGATGCAGCAGGCAATCTGATAAGAAAAATTGAAACTAATGTATCTGCCGGAATAAACAGGATAAGATGGGACGGCAAAATGGAAAATGACGCAGAAGCTCCTATCGGGATGTATTATTACAGAATTAACATATATAATGCAGGTTTCGTAGAACCCGTAAACGGAAAAACTGTGAAAATGGAATAATCAGATTTAGCTAAAAAAAGCGTAAGCTCTTTTTTGTAGTAGATAAACAAGAACGGAATGAGTCATAAGTGCAAAGAATTTAATAAAATGCAGTGTATTAGTTTGGAATTAACAATAATCCCCCTGCTCACAAGCTCGCTTCCTCCTTTTTGAAAAGGAGGTGTCTTGCCGGAAACAGAGCTGAGCCGAAGTGTGGTAAGTGGGAGGATTAATACTAATTTGCTTTCAAACATTCAAGAGAAAACATCTGATTCCCACCTGTGCCGATTTTATCGGTAAACTCCGATTTGGGAATCCCATTGCGAAACCTGTGCTGCACTTCGACAGGCTCAGCAACCGCCTGTCGAAGTATCGGAGTTTCGCAATGAGAATTTTTTTTGTTGTTCTGAAGTATGTTTTATGAATGAAAGCGAATTGGTATAATATAAAATAAGATTTGAAATAAAATGAATAATAAAATGCAAACAGAAGATAAAAAGCACTGGTATGATGGTTGGATATATTCTGCATTTATCGCACCAAACCAAAGAAATATGTTCATAAAAATCATTAATGCAATACCTGAAAATTCAAATATAATTGATATTGCATGTGGCACCGGTGAATTCTCTCTTTTGGCAGCTAAAAAAATGAAAAAAATTACCGGAATAGATCTTTCCTCTTCAAATATAGCAGATGCAACAAAAAGAGGCGGAAATTCAGGGAACAACAACCTTGATTTCATCCATCTTGATGCTACGAAACTATCTGAAAAAATCAAAGATAAATATGATTACTCTTTGATTACATTTGCTTTGCATGAAATACCTCATAATCTCAGATTAAAAGTAATAAATGAAATGAAATCAATATCTGATAATATTATTATTGGTGACTATACAGTGCCACAGCCACTCAATTTATATGGTGCGGGCGTTCGTATCATCGAATTTTTTGCAGGGATTGAGCATTACAGAGGCTATAAGTCATTTAATAAGTATGGCGGAATAAAACATTATACAGAGCAATCCAATCTTGAAATTTACAATACAATTTCTGCACATAAAGGTCACAGCGAAATAGTATTTTGCAGAGGAATTTGAATTAGTATTCATTAAAATAAATAAATAAATTTTTATTATTATTCAATAATTTCTTATATTAGATAAATTTTAGATTAGCATATTTTATGAAAAAAATTTGAGAGTGCAATATGTCAACGATAAAGATTTATGATACAAACGATAATGAAGCTGAAGCTATAAGTTTTGTAAAAGAAAAATGTATTGAATATCAGGGAAAAGACCCCATAGAGCTTGCAGTAGATATTATGAATGATGATATTATCAGAATGCATGGTCCCGAGCATCATTTCATTGTACCGGCTGTACTTATCACCTGTGTTCGTAACCACAGTAACGTGAAGTATGACCTTAAAGAAAAACTTGATATTGCTCAAAAAAGAGCTGAACTCGAAACACCGAGAGTATGCACTTTCAAAGAAGGCTCCTGCGGTGCAGCACAGGGAACCGGCGTATTTATGAGTATGTATCTTGGAAGAGATGAAATGGATGAAGACGCCTGGTCGCCATCAAATAAAATTATTACTGAAAGCCTAAAAAAAATTGATGAAAGCAGAGGTCCAAGATGCTGCAAAAGGGATACATATATTGCTCTTGAAACTGCTGCCGATTTTCTAAAAAAGAAATTTTCTGTTAATTTGCCGGTATCACAGGGAAAATGCACATTTTCATTAAGAAATGACGGTTGCGGACACGAAGAATGCGAATATTACAATTTGTCTAATTCACTGGTATAGTGCTGAATACTTCTTTTTGAAAATAGCAGTACCGGTTTGCTGTGAAGATTGATATTTGGATAAGACTTAAAAGTGAAATTCCTTACTTGTAACAGACAAATAAGGAGGGAGTTTTAAATAGCGGAAATTATAAGGATACCGAAATGCAAATAAATTCATCCGATGTCATTTAGGTTCATCGGATGAATTTTGGGTAAAAATTTTCTGCCTGATTATTTTGTTAAACTTCTATCAGTTTTTCAGGTACTTCTGTAAGCCCTGTACCACCATTTGGAGTTACCTGTACCATATCTTCCACTCTGATTCCGAATTTTCCGGGTACATATATTCCCGGTTCAATAGTAATTACGGATTTATCAGGGATTATCTGGTTGTCCATTCTAAAGGTAATGACAGGATTTTCAATAGCAGTTAGCCCAATACCATGCCCGAGCGAATGCTCGAAATACTCTCCGTATCCGGCTTCAATTATCGGTGTCCTTGCTACTGTATCCAGGTGCTTTCCGTTCATACCCGGCAATACTTCGCTTCTGGCTTTTACCATTGAATTATATAGAAGTTTATAAATATCTTTGTATTCTTTTTTTGCTTTGCCGATTACAAATACCCTCGTAAGGTCTGCAATAAAGCCGTTTATTCTGGTAGAGTAATTCATCAGCACTATTTCATTTTTTTCAATTTCTTTATTGCTTGGCTTGCCGTGGACTATTCCGCCTCTGCTTCCGCTTGTAACAAGCGGATCGAAAGCTACGCCTTCGGAACCGAGCATCTGTGCCTGATAAGACAGCTCAATAGCTACTTCTCTTTCAGTCATTCCTGGCTTCACGGTATCAAGTATTTTTTTGAAAGTTTCTTCGCCAATTTTAATAGCACTTGTCATAAATTTCAGCTCTTCTGATGATTTTGGCATAGTGAATTTTTCTACCATCTGTGGAGAGCCGGGCTTGAATTTGAGAGGTCTTATTCTGTTACGAATATCAACTGCTATGGAATAGGGCATTTTATCCGCTTCAAAGCCGAGAGTAACGGCTTTTCCGAGGATTTTATTTTTTTTCATATATCCGAACGGGTCCCTGTTGATATGTATCTTCATATTAGGCAGGTCGTAGAGTTCATCTTTTATTTGCTCTTTATATCTGTCGTCGGTAATGAAATGAATTTCATTTTCAAGAATAAACATTGTGGCAGATGAACCGGAAAAATTAGTTAAATATCTGATATTTGGCATATATGTGATTACTATGGAATCCACTTTATGCTCTTCCATTGTATATCGAATTTGCATTAGTCTTCTATCTACAATGGAAGGATATTTTTCTTTGTCATTTGTGTTTGTATTTGGCATTTTTCTTCAGAATTAATTATTAAACATAGTAGTTAGGAGATTCTTTTGTGATATTTACATTATGAGGATGAGATTCTCTCAAAGAAGCAGTGGTAATTTTTATAAATCCTGCTTTTTGCTTCATTTCCGGCACTGTGGCGCATCCGCAGTAGCCCATTGCTGAACGCAATCCACCGGCAAACTGGTAAAGTGTATCCTGTACCTTGCCTTTGAACGGTACTCTGCCTTCAATCCCTTCCGGCACATATTTCGATATTTCATCTTCCATATCCTGAAAATATCTGTCGGCAGAACCCTGCGACATAGCTCCGAGAGAGCCCATACCGCGATAAACTTTATAAGCTCTTCTTTCATATATTACTTTTTCGCCGGGGCTTTCTTCATGCCCTGCAAGCAAATTACCAAGCATTACGAGGTCAGCACCTGCTGCAAGAGCTTTGGCTATATCACCGGTCTGTTTGATTCCTCCGTCAGCTATTAAGGGTATTCCGAGCGGACCTGCGATTGACGCTACATTCATTATCGCTGTAAGCTGAGGGACGCCAACTCCCGCAATTATTCTGGTAG
>CAZIXJ010000193.1:0-5932 GCA_964542835.1 uncultured Hyphomicrobiales bacterium | reverse complement strand
CAAAGCTACAATTGTTTTTCTCATATTCGTTTAAAAAAAATATTGTTAATTAATTGTAAATTTGAAAATTATCACTTATATTAAATGTAACATAATGTAAAATATTGGATAAAAAAAATTAAAGGGATTAATGCACACAAAACAATCTCCGGAAAAGTTAATTAATTTATTTAAAAGGGAGAATTTATGACAACATTATTTTTGCAAATGCACCCGAAAAATCCTGAAGGCAATAAGATCAGTAAGGTGATAGAAATTCTTAGAGAAGGCGGAGTAGTATTGTACCCTACCGATACGGGCTACACACTCGGATGTGAACTTGCTAACAAGGCTGCAATTACTAAACTCAGACAAATAAGAAGACTTCCGGACTCTCAGTCTCTAACGTTTCTTTGTGATTCTTTACAAAACGTGGCTGAATTTGCTAAAGTTTCTGATGAAGCATATAAAACAATTAAAGGTTTGATACCCGGACCTTTTACGTTCATTTTACCGGCTTCCAAACTCGTTCCCAAATTTGCACAAAATCCAAAAAGAAAAACTGCAGGAATAAGAGTACCGGATAATATTCTTGCTCAGGCTTTGTTAAAGCAGTTGGGGACTCCTATGATTTCCATTTCTGCAAAAACTCATGAAGGAGTTGAATTTGAAGACCCTGACGAACTTTTTGATTATTATGATAAAAAAGTGGACGTAGCTGTCCGTTCTGATAGTGAATTTAAAGGAAAATCTACTGTAATTGATATGACAGAGCCCGAATTTACCATACTAAGAGAAGGCGCCGGTATGAATTCCGTAAAGGAATTTGTCTATTAATTCGTTAATGTTTTTTTAAATATTTATCATTAATAAAATACAGGATAAACTATGGCAGGAACTAAAATTTCTTTCAAAAACGGTTCTTTAAAAATTCCGGATAATCCGATTATTCCTTTCATTGAAGGTGATGGTATTGGACCTGATATCTGGGTTGCTACTGAAAATGTGGTAAATGCTGCCGTGAAAAAAGCATACAAAGGAAAAAGAGAAATTGAATGGAAAGAAGTATTAGCCGGAGAAAAAGCATTTAAGAATACCGGAGAATGGCTCCCTGAAGATACTCTTGAAGCAATAAAAGACCATTACATAGCGATAAAAGGACCACTCACCACGCCCGTAGGCGGAGGTATTCGCTCTCTAAATGTTGCTTTAAGACAAATTCTTGATTTATATGTTTGCCTGAGACCGGTCAGATGGTTCAAAGGTGTGCCATCTCCTGTGAAAGAGCCTCATAAAACCGATATGGTTATTTTCAGAGAAAATTCAGAAGATATATATGCAGGCATAGAATGGGCAGCGGGTTCTGATGAAGTAAAAAAGGTAATTGATTTTGTTCGCAACGAAATGAAAGTGGACAAAATCAGATTTCCGGAAACTTCCGGTATCGGACTAAAACCAATTTCCGAGCAGGGAACTAAAAGACTTGTAAGAGGCGCCATAGAATATGCTCTCGAGCATAAGAGACCTTCAGTAACTCTCGTTCATAAAGGTAATATTATGAAATTTACCGAAGGTGCATTCAAAAATTGGGGGTATGAAGTAGCTGAGCAGGAATATTCCGATAAAGTATTTACATGGCGACAGTATGATAAAATAAAAGCCGACAGAGGGCAGGACCACGCTGATAAGAAGCAAAGAGAAGCCATTAAAGAAGGCAAAATTATTGTAAAAGATTTTATTGCTGATGCATTTTTGCAGCAGATACTGCTCAGACCCGATGAATATTCCGTAGTAGCTACCATGAATCTTAACGGTGATTACATCTCTGATGCCCTTGCAGCCATTGTAGGCGGTATAGGAATAGCTCCCGGAGCTAATATCAACTACCAGAGTGGACACGCCATATTTGAAGCTACCCACGGCACGGCTCCTAAATATTCCAATCTTGACAAGGTAAATCCGGGTTCGCTTATTCTATCAGCCGTTCTTATGCTTGAGCATATGGGCTGGCAGGAAGCTGCCGATCTTATCGTAAAAGGTATTGAAAGTGCTATTGCAAATAAGATGGTTACTTATGATTTCCACAGACTAATGCCGGATGCTACACTTATGAAAACATCGGAATTCGGAAACGCAATTATTGATAATATGGGATAATCCCAAAGTAATAATTACATATTAAAAAAAGCCTGCTCTTTTTAAAGAGAGGCTTTTTTTTTGGTTTCGACTGTATCGTAAAATATCAAATCGATTTCTCTCGTTACTTGGAGCGTCCACATAAATTCAATATGAATGATAATGATAAATAAATCCTCTGTCTTGCTTTCTTCTTAATTTCATCTTGGCAAGAGGGGAATTGTGGAAAATGAATGTAGAGGCAGACCTGCGTGTCTGCCCGGAATAAGGAGATAATCCTCCGTCTTGCCACACTTCGGCTACGCTCAGTGTCCGGCGAGCCACCTCCTTTGGAAAAGGAGGAAAGAATTTTCCCCTTTTTCAAAATGGGGATTTGAAATGGAACGGTCCACCCCTTTTATTCTCTTCATATTCTACAAACTGCGGGAATACGTAATTTTACTTACATTTATATTTGCTCTGAAACGTGATAAATAAAGATAACTAAATATGTAAGGGAGAAATTTATGAAAAAGATATTACTTGTTGCCGGCTTATTTTGGATAGCTTCGGTGATTAATTTATTTTCGCAGGAGAATATGGGCATTGGTACCGTTACTCCTGATTCATCTGCTATTTTGGAATTAGATGCAACAGACAAGGGTTTGCTTATACCGCGTGTTACTCTAACAGGGACTAATGATGCTACAACTATTTCATCTCCTGCCACAGGACTTCTTGTATTTAATACTGCAACAGTAAGTGATGTAACTCCCGGTTTTTATTACAATTCTGGTACACCTGCATCTCCAAATTGGGTCAAATTAAGCGATGTAACAGGGGGTACTCTTGCCGTAGAGGATGGTGGTACGGGAAGTACTGGTATTACTGGAGTTCTTTCAGGTGATGGCACATCATATACAGGCAATCAAGGTACTACAAATGCTCTCACATATTGGACAGGAACTAATACAGTAAACAGTATAGATGATATTACCTGGAGTTCAGGTGATACAGAATTAACAATAGCCGGGGATTTAACCGCTAATTCTATTACTTCAGATGATTTAACAGCAAATCAAATTATTTATACTCCCGGCACTGTACCTGCCAACCCATCTAATGGTACTGTTTATTACAATTCTTCTACTAATACTTTACAAGTGTATTCTGACGGTAATTGGCAAACTGTAGGATTTGACGGAAGTTATTGGGAGCTTGGTGGTAATACGGGATTAGCTGCTACAGATTATTTTGGCTCTGCTGATGATAATGATGTAATTGCAATTAGAAATAATAATGAGTACTGGAGACTTTCCGCAAGTGGATTTGATTTGGAACAATCTTTAAGAATTAAAGATGCTTCTGATACCTATTATGCAACTATCCAAACTGCTACACAAGGGGATAACTACACTCTTACGTTGCCCGCTGATGACGGAACTGCAAATCAGGTATTAACAACTGACGGCAGCGGAGTTTTATCTTGGACTACACCAAGCGGCGGTGGTAGTGGCAACTGGGTGTTAGATGTTAACACTTTGAAACCCGCAAGTGCTTCTGCTACAAAAATTCAATGGGGGCTTCAAGGTCCAAGCGATGGAGCAATAGGTAGTTATGCCACAGCATTTGGACAAGGAACAAAAGCAGAAGCCTCTTATTCAACTGCTTGGGGAAATGGGACGCAAGTAACATCTGCCGGACTATATGGAACTGCTTTTGGATTTAGTTCTGTTGTTAGTGCAAATTATGCAACTGCTTTTGGTACTTCTTCTACTGCTTCAGGCATAAACTCGACTGCTTTTGGTTCAAATACTGTTGCATCCGGCAGTAATACTACTGCTATAGGTAATTTTACAACTTCCGAATCAGCTATGGAATTTACTTTAGGTCAGTACAATACATTAGCAGCTTCACCTAATCCTACCGTTTGGACTTCTTCCGACCGTCTCCTCGTAGCCGGTATCGGTACCGATGATACAGATAGAAAAGATGCATTAATAATTTATAAAGATGGTACTCACGAAATATTCGGAAATACTTTAATTAAATCCAATGATGCAAATGCTAATGAATTGAGATTTTATAATTCAGGAAATACTAATTATTCTGCTTTTAAAGCTCAGGCTCAGGCAACTGATATTACCTATACTTTGCCTGCGGCAGATGGTGCTGCTTCTACAGAATCAATTATGGTAACTGACGGTGCAGGAAATCTTTCATGGTCTAATTCTGTTGCATGGAATACCGTTGGTAATACAGGCACTAACCCATCTACTGATTTCCTTGGTACTACAGATGCTCAACCAATCGTTTTTCAAACAAACAGCGTTGAAAGAATGAGGATACTTTCTACTGGCGAAGTTTCAATAAATGAAGCTAACGAACTTCGATTTTATAATGCAGGAAATACTGAATACACTGGCTTTACTTCTACGGCAGATAGCACTGTAAATTATAATTTGCCTTCAAAAGATGGGAAAGAAAACGCTGTTCTTTCTACTGACGCTGAAGGTGGTTTGTTCTGGCAGGAGATGAGTTCACTCGGTAGTAATTTAAGATATAATGTATTAGAAGTATTAAACCAAGCAACATATGATGTGCCTGATACAGTTAGTCATATTTTAGTTGAAAGAAATGGAGTAAGTAGAATAAATTTAATGTCTGGCTCAGAGTATGCAGGTAAAGTCATTTTTATTAAAAGGCTTAGTAGTGGTCATGATGTTGAAATATGTCCTGCATCCGGTGAAACCATAGAAAGAATACAAAGTGGAAAAGGTATCAATCTTAGAAATGAAGATGATTCTATGATGCTTATTTATGATGGTAGTAGTTGGTGGATAATGAGTGCTTTTGTAAAAAACAACTCATTGCAAGAATGTAATTGTCCATAAATTTTGATATTTGACAATCATTATTAACTTGTTAAAAAAATTACTATTCAACTATGCACCCAACAGAACTACATAAGAAACTTGCTTATGAGGAAATAAAATGAAAAAAATAATATACATAATATCGGTTTTTGCACTGACGCTGTCTTTAGCGGCTCAGGACCCTGCCGTAATCATAAATAATGATGCAGTAATTTATATTAATACAAATTTGGATGTAATTGTACAAGGTGATTTGCAAATTGAGTCCGGTGCTACGGTTACACAGGAATCAGGCAGTCATTTTTATTTGCCTGGTAATCTTGAGAATAACGGCAGTATTGTTTCAAATTCCTCCTTTTTTACTTTTCAGGGAGCTCAAAATTTGACTGTTACGGGTACTGGAACTACCCAGTTTTCAAGATTAAATATTAATTTTGATAATTTGGCAAATTCATTGACATTATTCAAAAATACAAGTGTTACTGATAGTTTGTATATTATTACAGGCATTTTTGATTTATCTGTACATACAGCCGGGAAAACAGATACAAATGGTGTATTTGATATAAGTGCAGATTGTAAACTGAGATTTGGTGGTACAAACGGACCTGCAAATGCAATTCCAAATTATTCCACATATGATTTTGATTTTGAAAGCATAACTGAATTTTACGGTACAGACCAGTTTATTTCATATGATTATTCTCCTTTTGAAAATTCAGGATATGGCATTGTTTATCTCTTCACTCCCGGCAGTGTAGGTGATAAATACGTTGAAAGCCCTACGATTGTGAAGAACAATCTTTATATACAGGATTTTGCAAGATTGGTAAATGGAGTGGGAGTAGATGCGTTGAGTGTAAGAAGAAATGTAATTAACAGCTCAAGTGTTTATAATCAGGGAATTATTGAAATAGGTGAGTAGTTCATAGATTTTGATGTTATTTTAATATATATTTTTT
>CAZIXJ010000192.1:0-5938 GCA_964542835.1 uncultured Hyphomicrobiales bacterium | reverse complement strand
TTTAGATTATCCTTAAAAATACATAATTTGAATAAAAGCAAACAATTAAAGCAATTATTATACTATAAGTGCAAAGGTTAAAAAAATATTTTCAAATAAATCTTCCCTTTAATAAATCTACAGATTTGCTAACGCAAATCGCCCCCTTTTTGAAAAAAGGGGGGAAATAATGAGGGGAAGCCGGAGACCTTTCCTCCTTTCTTGAAAGGAGTTGTCTTGCCGGACACTGAGCTTAGTCGAAGTGTGGCAAGACGGAGGATTTATTGACATTTGAATAATATTATTCTCTCTCAATATGCAAAACAGACTTTTTAAGGATGCTCTGGCTTAGCATTAAATTACAGTGGTATAAAAATTGCTGTTATTATCACAGTTAAATTTTTGAAAACGGATTTGTTATGAAATTAAATAAAGTATCGGATAAATTTATAGAATATTTGGAAAATGAAAGAGAATATTCTCAGCATACAATCGAGAATTACAGATTTTCGGTTAATACACTATGTTATTATTTTTTAGATGCTTATCAGGTAATTCCTGAACTAAATGAAATTGAGGCTGATGACATCAGACCTTTTCTGGGTTGGCTCCACGATAAAGGACTATCAAAAAATTCTATAAGGCTAAGGATATCTGCCATAAAATCCTTTTTCAAATTTGCAATGAAAAGAAGATACATTGATAAAAATCCGGCTTCAATAGTATCTACTCCAAAAACCGAGAAGAAATTGCCTTCTTATCTTTTGGGCAATGAAATGTCTGAAATGCTTGATAGTATTGACGAAAGCATACCTGCACAGGCAGGAATAAAAGCATTGATAGAGCTTATTTACAGTAGTGGACTCAGAGTTTCCGAAGCGCTCTCACTTAATGTAAATGACGTTAATTTTGATTCCAAAACAATAAAAATTACAGGAAAAGGAAGAAAACAGAGAGTAGTTCCGGTTGGCTCACAAGCTTTAATTGCTATTAAAAATTATTTGGGAAAAAGACCAATATTGCTTAAAAATAATAATGAGCAGGCTCTTTTCTTAAGCAAATCAGGCAAACGACTTTATCCCGTTGCGGCATACAGATATATAAATGCTAAAATGAAAAACGTAACCGAAGCTAAGCAAAAATCTCCTCATATCTTGCGGCATTCCTTTGCTACTCATATGATGGATAACGGTGCCGATATAAATACCGTCAGTGATATGCTCGGACATAGTTCGCTCTCCACTACTCAAATTTATACTCATGTGTCGGTAGAAAGATTAAAAGATGCTTACAGACAGGCACATCCTAAAGCATAAAAACTATTCACTACCATCTGAATAAATGTAATCGGATATAGTTTGATTGGCAATAGCCTGCATTATGCTTTCTTTTCTGATTGACTTTTATTTTGAATTTAGCCTGTTCAGATTTGTTGCATTATTATCACAAAAGCGGCTAAATTCTAAACGCATCTGATATTATCAAAAAAAATTATTTTTTACCGGAAAAGCTGTCTTCCCTTCTTTGTTTTGCAAGCAGACGTAAATCTACGAATTTATCGGCTTCATCTACTATTTCTACTCCAAGCATTGCTTCGAGAACGTCTTCCATAGTGAGAAGTCCTACTACTCCGCCGTATTGATCCACAACGATGAACTGATGCTGCTTTTTATTGAGGAACATCTCGAGAGCATTATCAAGTTCCACATATTCTTCAATAAATGAAATTTCTCTTGCAAAATCTCTGAGCCTCAGATGATTCCTGCCTTCAAGAGAGGCATGAAGAATATCTCTTGTCATCACATATCCAAGTATATCATCATCTATTGATTCTCCCTGCCATACAGGAAATCTCGAATACATTTGAATATCCTGTTGCTTTACGGCTTCTCCAATTAAAATATCAGCTTCGAGAGAAAACACCACAGTTCTTGGTGTCATTACATCAGAAACCTTGATATTTTCAAGATACATCAGATTTTTCAGTATCCTGTATTCTCCTGCATCTATAGTGCCTTCTTCGTGAGCTTCTTCCACCATCTGGGTAATGTCTTCTCTGGAAGCTTCTTCATAGTCATAGCCTACAATTTTATTTGTAATCTGATTAAAAATCCATAGAAAAGGCGAAACGACCATATTAGAAAATTTAAGTATTCTTTTTAATTTTGGAGCTGCCTTTGCTGTATTTCTTATGCCGTATGCCTGTGCCGAATATCTGAGAAGCAATATAAATGCCGATATAATAAGTATCAGATATAATTCGGAAAGTACTCCCAAATACACTCCTGACAACCAATGTCCCGAAATCACTCCGGCTGATACATAAAATAATATTTCATATATCTGAAACGGGCTTATATCCCGCTCAAACTGACCTTTCAAATCAGTTAAAATTTTTGCCGAATTATAATCTTTTTCAATTATTTCGCTTAAATCTTCCTGTGTAAGCGAAGTAAGTATGCCTGATAAATACGAAGCTACAGCTCCGAAGATAATAAATAATACACTCAGACTAATTTCCATTATTCAGAGGGTTGCTCCTCCCGAAACTTAAACATAAATAATTAAAGAGCAAAAATACGAAAAAATATTTTATTCAGCACTTTCTGCAAGAATATTTTCCAGTTCTGGCGTATTTCTTACAAGCTCTCTGTAAATAAATGCACCTGCAAGCCAAGTAAGCGGCAGCAATACTATTATACCGAGAAAAGCAGTGAAAATGCTTAATATTCCAAGCCCAATAAGTAGAAGAACATATAAGAACAAATCCATTTTTGCATCTTTTGTAACGATTGAACTGAATCTGAATGCTTCAAATATTCCCATATCTTTATCAATTATAAAATACTGGTACTGTGAAAAGCGAATTGCCAGATATATTCCCGGTACTATAAGCAGTACAAAACCTACGGTTACAGCTATACCATATAAAACGCTTGCAAGAAATAGTCTCGGTGCATAATATGCATGAGAAAACAAATCTCCGATTTTGCTTTCAATATTATAAGTATAGTTAAGCGAAATCTTTACCACACCTACCTGCATTATTATGCTTATTGCAATATTTAATACTGCTATTACTAAAGAACTCCAGCCTCCGTCGGGCTTTATCAGAAACCCCATTACGGAACTTATTCCCAAATAAATAAAAAACAATGCTATCAAAAAACCTACATCGCTTTTAAAAACATCCCATGCATATTTGAATGCATCACTTATTATAAACTTTTTCATTTGCATTACCTTTTTATTAAATAAATTCTAATTATTTAAAATAATACGTAATCATTTAAAAATTGTTATATGGGCAATAATATGGAAAATAATGTAAGTATTTTCCTTTAAGAAAATCATTTTTAAAGGATGCTGAATAGACCGGCAGGCAAGTCGGAGGATTATGGTATTTCAGGATTCTCACTTCAAAAGAACAGACAAGTACTACTGCTCAACCTTTTGGAAAAACAAAACCGATTTATCAAGGATAATCTGTAATAATTTGCTATTTTTAGAATAAAAAAAAATCCCGAATTATAAAATCCGGGATTTTCTTTTAAAAAGCATACTGACTTCTTACTTGTCTGCGTCTTTGTAGCAGAACCACCAGTCGTAATTATCATATTTCTTGGCTTTGTACTCTTTTCCTTTCATATCAGATGCCGGAGGTACGATTACTTTGTCACCTATCAGCTCGTTATTAGGCCAGTTAGCAGGCATAGCAACTTTACCTTTGTCAGCTACCTGAAGAGCTTTTATCATTCTGAGAATTTCATCGAAGTTTCTTCCTAACTCCTGAGGATAATATAAGATAGCTCTCAATATGCCGTTAGGGTCCACTATATATACTGCTCTTACTGTATTTTTACCTTTGCCCGGATGAAGCATTCCCAAAGCTTTTGCTACATCACCGTGGTCAGCAATAATAGGGAATTCAATCTGTACATCTAAATTGTCTTTTATCCAGTCAACCCATTTGATATGTGAATATACCTGATCAATACTCAAACCAACAAGCTCGGTGTTTAGTTTTTTGAATTCATCGTATCTTTTCTGAAATGCTACAAATTCTGTAGTACATACAGGTGTAAAATCTGCGGGATGACTGAAAAGTATAAACCATTTCCCAGCATATGCTTTAGGAAACTTCATCATTCCGTGAGTAGTCTGTGCTTCAAATTCCGGGAATTTGTCCCCGATTAACGGCATTGATTGTACTTCGTTCATTATTATTACTCCTTAAATTATTTAAAAAATTTGAAAATAAAATTACTTATTCATAAAAGCAGAATACATCCAAACTAATTTTTCCTGCTCTCTAATATAATCACTCATAAGAGCGTTAGTGCCTTCGTCTCCTGCTTCGTCTGATAAATCTAAAAGTTCTCGCTGCTTGATAAGCAGAGTTTGGAAACTTTCCAGTATTGAACCGACTGTCTCTTTAGGACCGTCTGCATTCTTTACTTCTTTAATATCTGATACTTTAAGAAAATCAGTATAAGTATGCAGAGGTGTTCCTGCTAAAGTAACGATTCTTTCTGCAATTTCATCAATTTTGAGAATTAAGTCATCATATAATTCTTCAAATTTTACGTGAAGCTCGAAGAATTTTTCACCTTTGATATTCCAGTGAAAGCCTCTTACGTTCATATAAAACAGTTGATAATTTGCCAAAAGCTCATTTAGTTTTTCAATTAACTTTTTAGATTCGTCGGTTTTTAGTCCTATTAAATTTAGGTTACTCATATAATTTTCCTCTTAAATTATTCTACAAAATTACCTTTAATATGAATTTTAATTTCATCTATATCGAAATTATCAATTCCTTTTTTATTAAAATACTCGTGTAAAATGCTATCAAGCTCCGTATCATAATAGTCTGAAATAGTATTTGTATTCGTACAAATCAGATGATGGTGAGGCTCAAGTATAGCATCATATCTTACAGAACCAAAATCATTGCTGACCTTTTTCACGAGATTTTTAGAAACAAAAGTTTCAAGAGTATTATAGACTGTACTCAATGAAATACCCGGATGCTTATCGTTTACTACATTGTAAATATCTTCAGCAGTAGGATGTTCCCTCGTACTAAGCAATGAACCGTATATGGCAAGCCTCTGAATAGTTGCCTTCAGTCCGTGCTGTTTTAATCTATATTTTAAATTTTCTAATTTCATAATTGTTTCTAATTAATAATCATTATGATTTAGTAGTCGTTTTTAAATAAATATTATTTTAAATAAATTGAATTTTTTTATTTTTTTTTGTAACCTCTTCAAAAACATCTCGTATTAAATAACAGAAGTCAATTAAACACAATATATCAAAGGAGATAGAGCCATGACAAAACTAACAAAAATATTCGCAGTAATAATTGCTTTTTTTGCAATTACGTCAGTAACTTTAGCAGGCATTTCAGAAAATCTGAAAAAAGCGGAAATCAAATCATCAGCATTTACATTCCGGCAGAAGCTGCAACTTGAAAACCTAATTTGGGGAATTAACGGAATAAAAGACGCAAGCTATGATCTGAATGAAAAAGTGCTTACAGTAAAATACGACGCAAACAGAGTTACGGCAGATATGATTACATTTTCTATCGTAACAGAGCTTGGATTCAGTGCAGAAGTATTAGAGAAAAAGCATAATAAAAATACGAGCAGTGTAGATTTTGACAAAGAAACAAAGTCTCTTATGCAAAATGAGTTTAAAAAAGAAATGAATGCAGCTGAAAATAATATGTATCAGAAATATTATACAGGAGCTTAAATCTGTACAGCAATTCGCTTCAGTTAGAATTAATGAATCATATTTACTATTATTAAAGCTACACTATTTTTAGTGTGGCTTTTTTTTGGTCTTATACTAAGTTGCATTCAAACAATCAAGAGAAAATATCTGATTCCTACCTGTGCCGATTTTATCGGTAAACTCCGAGATTGTGTAAAAACTAATAAATCCA
>CAZIXJ010000191.1:3422-5962 GCA_964542835.1 uncultured Hyphomicrobiales bacterium | reverse complement strand
ATGAAAATATTATGGCAATCGAAAGAGTAATGAATATCAAATCCCGAAGGGATGAAAAGATAATGTTGATAAAACTATTTTGCTTAATAATCGTTTTTTTAATTAAAATGGTATAACGGGTAAAATATTAAGAGGCTATTATGAGACGTACAGTTAAGATAACGATGGAAGATAATATTTATCATAATATAATGTTTTTGTTAAACAATTTTAAAATGAAAGGTTTGGAGATAGAGGAGATTGAAGAAAACTCTTCTCCTTTAAATACAAAAGCACAAATCAAAGATTTATTTGAAAAAAATAGTATTGAGGTATTTAAGTCTATTGATGATCCAATGCAGTGGCAAAAAAATCAAAGAGATGAATGGCAATGACTCTTTTAGATTCAAATACGATTATTTACCTGTCAAAAAGGCTAATTTCTATTGATGATATTTTTATTGATAAAGATGATAGGTATGCTGTATCAGCCATAACATACATGGAAGTACTCGGATATGACTTTGAATCAATTGAGGAAGAGAAATTTATTAAGAAGCTGTTGTCATATATGGATTTATTATATATTGACGAGATGATAGTAAATGCCGTTATCAATTTAAAAAGAAAATATAAAATCAAATTACCTGATGCAATCATATGTTCCACTGCGATTTTAAATGATGCAATTTTAGTAACAAATGATATTAGGCTACAGAAAATAGAAAATATAAAATTAAGAATAATAGGGATATAGCAATTGTGATGAGTTATGAGTTGGTTGCTGAGCGTGTCGAAGTATGGGTGATGAGTTTAATCCCAACGGGATGAAAATATTATAGCAATCGAAAGCGCAATGAAAATATAAAATCCTGAAAGGATGAAATTATAGATGCTCTAATACTAAGTTGCGTTCAATCGTATAATGTATTTCATATGAACAATTTGTTCTCTCATTACGAAACTCCGATTTCGTAATGTCAATTTCACAAAAGTTTTACTTTGTTTTTTGACTAAGCAAAGCTTAGTTTGAAACTTTCCTTGCTAAATCGGAGTTTAGGAAGGAGGATAACATGCGTCCCCTCTTGTTCAATAAATTTTTTAATCTTCAGGCGAGGACGCCTGAACTACCAGAATCTCCCGTTCCCGATATATCTGGACCACCCTTGCTTTCATCCCGATTAATTTCGCTTTAAAAAGAGGGAAATTCTTTCTCCAAATTTCAACGTATCTTTCTCCCTTTGCATCAAAGGGAGTGGCTTGCCGAAGGCAAGACGAGGTATTAGAATGCAAAGCATTCAAATACACTTAGTGTAAGTTTGGGAAGTAGGATAAATAAGTTTTCAATAAATTAATATAGCAGGCGTTATATAAAGCGTAATATATTACGTAAAATAATGAGTGTGATATGCTGAATTATAATCATAACGAATTAGTTTCTTCTTCTGCTATTGTTAGAAATTTTGGAAATTTTTTAAATAGTTTGAAGTCAAAAAAGTTAAACAAAATCGCAATTCTTAGAAATAACAAAGTAGAAGCGGTTATTTTGCCTATCAGGGAATATGAGAAATATCAAAATTTACTTGAAATTCTGGAGCATCAGGAAATTGCGGAATTAATAGCTGACAGAGAGAATGATAATACTGATGTTGTTAGTTTCGAGAGTATTCTTGAAGAAAACAAGATAAAATATGAAGACTTATAAAATCATATTTCATAAGAAAGCAAAAAAAGAATTTGATAAAATGGATAATTCCATTAAAATTCTTATCTTAAAACAACTCAAAAAACTTTCTACTCATCCTGATTCCGGTAAATCGCTTGGGAATAAATACGGCATTGACCTTACAGGTTACCGAAAAATATATGTAGATAATAAAAAATTCAGAATAGTCTATAAAATCATTGAAGAAAAAATCGAAATATTTGTTATTGGTATTGGCATACGAGATAAAAACAAGATTTATGAATTAATAAACAAAAGACTTTAGACATATATAATTAATTTTAGAATCATAGACATTCCTATCTGTGGTAGAACATGCGTCCCCTCTTGTTCTTACTTCAGGTGATTTTGAAGTAAAAAGTAGCGATTTGTGAATAAAATCAATAGCCCCTCAACCTAACCTTCTCCCAACGGGAGAAGGAACATTCTGCTTATTGCCGGCAGAACATGCGTCCCCTCTTGTTCAATATTCATACAAGACTTGATGATAAATAGATGTCCGACACTCTCAAAGATGTCGGACATCTGAATTTGATGAAAACCGAAAATCTCCCGTTCCCGATATATCGATACCACCCTTGCTTTCATCCCGATTAATCGGGGCTTTTAAAAAAGAAGGAAAGAAATAGAACTTCTATAAGTCATCCTATGTTTTGGAAACATCGGATTTTTCTGTTTAAAAGCTAACCTTCCGAATGGTTGGAACATTCGAAAGGTTTGTTGTATAGCAGCAAAGGCAATTTTGTCTGTGAAAAAGGGGATTTTCAAAATAATTAAGATGATTATATATCGTCTAAATCATAATAAGAATTATAATATTGAAATAACAGGGAGA
>CAZIXJ010000191.1:0-3412 GCA_964542835.1 uncultured Hyphomicrobiales bacterium | reverse complement strand
TTGAAAATTAAAATGTAATACTTATAAAAAACTACTGAAATTGTCCGGAGAAATTTGATAATAGAATAATTGGAATATTGATTAAATGTTTAAATACAATAAATGGAGCATGAGATGCTGAGAGAAATTATTCGACCTACAAGTGAATATTATAATTTGCATATACCAAAAGAGTATATAAATCAAGAAGTTGAAATATTAGTATTTCCTTTTTCATATGAAAAAAAGCAAACAGAAACAGAGCATAAAGATAAAGACATATTTTCAAAAACATCAGGAATATTAAAGACGAAAAATATCGACCCTTTAAATTGGCAAAAGGAGATGAGAAGTGACAGAGAAATATAGAAAATATCTTATAGATTCAAATATTATCATTTATCATCTCAATGGCGAAGAAAAAGCTACTAAATTTTTGAAGGCTAATATTCAAATTTCTGCAATATCAAGACTCACTTTTGCTGAAGTATTATCTTTTGATTTTGCTGAAGATGAAAAAAATAACGTTACAGAACTTTTGAGACGCTTTGATATTTTGGATACTACAGATGCTATAGCTGTGAAAGCTCTTGAAAACAGAAAGGTAAAAAAAATTAAACTTGTAGATAACATTATTGCTTCAACTGCTCAAGTTAATGAATTGAAACTAATTACACGAAATACAAAAGATTTTAATAAAATAGACCTTGAGGTATTAGATATATTTGAAAAAAATTGAAAATTGATAATCTTTAAATAAAAAACATCTCCGATGTCAGGGCTGCAAAATTGCAATTGATTAAAATGTGCCGGCAGAACATGCGTCCCCGCTTGTTCATATTTTGTGCGAGACTTGATGGATGTAGATGTCCGACACTCTGAAAGATGTCGGACATATGAAATTGATTTTGTTGTATTAAAATATCCGTAAGTGTATATTCGTAATAAACAATAGTGTTTATTAATGATATACAGAATAGCAATATGTTAAAAAAATCTGCAATAGAGGAAGTCTCTGATTCCCAGAAAGAGCGTTTATTAGATAATGACAGTGGCTATAGAAGGTTGTTGCTTGATGATTTGCAGGTTGAACTATCCAATTTTGCATTGATATTATCAGGTATAAGGCGTTGTGGAAAAAGTACGCTGCTTCATCAGTTGATAGAAAGAACAAATGATAAATTTATATATCTTAACTTTGATTCCCCGAAATTATATAATTTTGAAATTAATGATTTTCAAAATCTTGATTCAATCGTTAAAGAGCGTAATGTAAAATATCTTTTTTTTGATGAAATACAGGTAGTAAATGGTTGGGAGCTATATATCAGAGAAAAACTTGAAGAAAATTATCATGTAACTGTTACAGGTTCTAACGCTTCTCTTTTGAGTAAAGAATTAGGGACAAAACTAACCGGCAGACATATTACTAAAGAGCTTTTTCCTTTTTCATATGACGAATTTGCAGGTTACAAGAAACTACACAAAAATTCTGAATCTTTAAAATTATATATGAATAATGGCGGTTTTCCTGAATTTATACAACAGAAAAATCCTGAAATATTGAAGTGGCTTGTGGAAGATATAATTTACAGAGATATTGCTGTGAGGAATAATATTAGAGATGTTGATTCAATTAAAAGACTGCTGATTTATTTGGTTTCGAATGTTTCTAATCTGATTTCTGCATCAAAATCAGCAAAATATGTCGGTATCAAAACAAGAGCAACTGTACTTGATTATCTGAATTTCTTTGAACAATCCTATTTAATTGAATTTGTTTCAAAATTTTCATATTCTTATAAAGTGCAGTTAGTAAATCCACGAAAAATCTATTTTATAGATAATGGTTTGTTGCAGGAAATTACAAATTCCTCAACCAGGGATATTGGAAGAAAAATGGAAAATTTAGTTTATTGGGAATTACGACGTTTAGGATATGAAATGAATTACTTCAATGAAAACAATAAAGAATGCGATTTTGTATGCAGCAGGAAAAACAAAGTTGAAAAATTAATTCAGGTTTGCTATGAGTTGAATAATGATAATGAGAAACGTGAAATTGAAGGATTGCTGGATGCAATAACATATTTTGAATTAGATAAAGGGTACATATTAACTTTTGAACAAAAAGACAGAATCGTAACACAAGACAAAACAATTGAAATAATACCTGCATATGAACATTTTTAGTTGTATAGACATTTGTGTAAGTGGCAGAACATGCGTCCCCGCTTGTTCTTACTTCAGGTGATTTTGAAGTAAAAAGTAGCGATTTGTGAATAAAATCAATAGCCCCTCAACCTAACCTTCTCCCAACGGGAGAAGGAACATTCTGCTTATTGCCGGCAGAACATGCGTCCCCGCTTGTTCAATAAATTTTTTAATCTTCAGTCGAGTCTTGATGGAGGTAGATGTCCGACACTCTCAAAGATGTCGGACATCTGTATAGAGGCGAGATTGCCGAAGGCAATACGAGGTATTAGAATGCATTTTAATCTTATAAATTAACCGGTATATAGAGTGTCTCTGCAAAAAAATCAAAAAAATATGGGAAGGGTCAATTTATATTCGATCTTTCTTACCTTAGCTATTCCAAAACGCATGTTATGGTTTTTTTAGAATTCGAAAAGCCCCTCGAAAGTCTTTACCAGCAATTGGATAAAATCAAGCAAGTAGGGGAAAGTGGTGATCTCGATGTGTCAGAAATGACCAAAGAGCTTGAGAACAAAATCAAGAATGTGCGGAAGGAGATCTATTCCGATCTGTCGGGATGGCAGCGCGTGCAGTTGAGTCGCCACCCGGAAAGACCGTACACCTACTATTACATCAATAACATGTGCCGCAAGTTTGTGGAATTGCATGGGGATCGATATTTCGGTGACGATAAGGCGATTGTGAGTGGTGTGGGAAATGTGGATGGGCAAACCATGGTGATAATTGGCCATCAAAAAGGAGTGAATACGAAATTGCGTCAGTACCGGAATTTTGGTATGGCCAATCCGGAAGGGTATCGAAAAGCACTCCGATTGATGAAATTGGCTGAGCGTTTTCAATACCCGGTGATATGCCTGATTGATACGCCGGGTGCCTATCCGGGCATCGAGGCCGAGGAGCGGGGACAGGCGGAGGCCATTGCCCGAAATCTCATGGAAATGGTGCAGCTTAAGGTGCCGGTCGTGTGCTATGTGATCGGTGAGGGTGCAAGTGGTGGCGCGATCGGAATTGGGATGGGGGATCGGGTATATATGTTGGAAAATACATGGTATTCTGTGATTTCACCAGAGTCCTGTTCGTCTATTTTATGGCGGTCATGGGATTTCAAGGAACAGGCGGCTGAGGCGCTTAAACTGACTTCTGATCATATGTATGAATTTGGACTCATAGATGGGATCCTTAAGGAACCCCTGGGCGGCGCGCACTCGAATCCGGA
>CAZIXJ010000190.1:0-5970 GCA_964542835.1 uncultured Hyphomicrobiales bacterium | reverse complement strand
CTGTTTGACAAAGCACCTGATATTTATGTAGAGAAAATTGACGGTAAATGGTATTATTCAGAGCATACGGTAAATAAAATCCCCGAATTGTATGATGAGGCTTTTCCGCCTGTATCGAGGGCGCTTGTAGATAATATTCCGGAATTTGCTCAAAACTCTTTTCTGGGGCTTGAAATATGGAAATATTTCGGATTGCTTGTTTATTTTATATTGTCTTATATAGTTTATAAGATATTTGCGTGGATATTCGGCTATTTTGTAGCAAGGATTTTTTCAAGATTTGAGATGAAGGAAGTTTTTAACAGATACATAGAACCAATAGCCAGACCCTTAAGTTTTCTTTTTGTGATAATATTGCTTCAGCTATTTATTTCTATATTGCAACTTCCCGTGAAACTCAGCGAAGTAGTGAATATAATGCTTGATGCAGCAGTTCCTGTAATATTAATCGTAATATTATACAGAACAACTGATTTGCTTGGTGATATTATGTCCAAACTAGCCACTAAAACTGCTACTACTGTGGATGACAACCTCGTACCGCTTGTAAGAAAGGCAATAAAAGTAGCTGTAGTAATAATAGGAGCAATTTATTTTATATCTACTCTGGGATGGGATGTAACTCCATTAATTGCCGGAGCATCTGTGGGCGGTCTCGCTTTTGCTCTTGCTGCTCAGGATACAATCAAGAATTTATTTGGTTCTGTAACAATTTTCACTGACCAGCCATTTGAAATAGGAGACTGGATTATCTTTGACGGCGGCGAAGGTATGGTAGAAGAAGTAGGAGTTCGTTCCACCAGAATACGAACTTTTTACAATTCATTAATATCAATACCAAATGGTAAACTGTCAGACGCTTTAATTGATAATATGGGCAGAAGGGAATACAGGAGATTTTTCACTAAGATTTCTATTACATATGATACACCGCCTGATTTGATTGATGTATATGTTGAAGGACTGCGAAAAATTGTAGATGAGCATCCCGATACAAGAAAAGATTTTTATCAGATTCATTTGAATGAACTTGCTTCTGCTTCCATTAATATTCTCTTCTATATTTTCTTTAAAGTGCCGGACTGGACTGAAGAACTCAGAGCCAGACATGAAGTGATTGCTGAAGCTGTTACCCTTGCTGACAGACTTGGCGTAAGATTTGCATTCCCTACTCAGACTATTCATATCGAGGAACTTCCGGGTCAGGAATCTCTTACTCCTGTTTACAAGCAGTCTAAAGATGATTTTAGGAAAATAGTTAATCAGTACAATAGTGAAAAGAAAAAATTATCAAGTAATAAATAATTAATTATGAAGAGATTATTTTTAATTTTATTCTTTATTTCTGTGCATTTTTCATATGCACAGGAATATTATATTAATGATGTGTATATAATTCAGAATGATGTTTTCGAAAAAGATGACAAAGACTGGTTCTTTGCTTCTCCTCTTCTTAATAAGCTCCACTATAATACAAGACCCTACATCATAAAGGATGAACTGCTTTTCTATCCCGGTGAGCCGGTTTATGATGATTATATTTACGAAACCGAAAGAAATTTAAGGAAAACTGATTTATTTACAAATGTAAGAATTGAACTTGATTCAGTAGGTCCTGATTTATATGATGCTTATGTAATTACTAAAGAAAAGTGGTCCACTTATCCGGCTGTATTATTCGGAACGGGTGGCGGAGAAACTAACTATGGTGCTGCAATTCAGGAGCATAATCTGCTCGGTACAGGTACTTATACAGGCGGTGAAGCACTTTACAGGACTGAAAATGAAACCGGATGGCAGGGATTTGCCGAACTCTCACAGAGAAGACTTTTTCGTTCGGAAATCAGACTTGATGCAGCCATAATGGCTAACAAATACAGAACCGAACAATCACTGAATCTGACTAAGCCATACAGAACACTTGACACAAGAAATGCTTACGGTATTTACGGAGAAAATAAATACGGAAGAGATTTTTTGTATTCAGACGATGAAAAGCAACTCCTGCCATTTCATTCCAAAAAAGTAAATTTGTGGTTTTCCAAAGCGTGGTGGAGATATGACAGGGTATTCATTACCGGACTTTTATCTTTTGAGGATGTAAAAAGATTAAGTCCGGAGTACAGACAGGCTTACGATAATTCGGGATATTTTTTAATAAACTTCTCTTCAGTTTCCAGAAAATATTACACCGTGAAAAATGTAAACACATATCATATTGAAGATTTGCCTGTTGGCGGATATGGCTCTGCAATGCTTGGAAAAACTTTTCCTTTGGGAGACAGAGGTGAAAGCCTGTATTATGCAGCAGGAAAAGGTGAAAAATCTTATTTTTACAAGAATTTCTATGTGTTTGGTCAGTTTTCCGGTGGCAGTGGTTTTTTTGACGGAACTGCAAAATATACATATCAGGATTTTACGGGATTAATGTTTTATCAATTCAATGAGCATAATTTATTTACAATGAGAATAAGCCAGCAGGCTGTCTGGAATTGGCCCCGCCTAAGGCAGTTAATCCTTGATAATGATTATGGATTGCGCGGCTATGAAGCAAACAGACTTACCGGAGAAAACAGGCTGATTGCCAATTTTGAATACAGAGTTTTTCCGGGAATCAATCTTTGGATGTTTGATTTGTCAGGAGCAGCATTTTATGATTTGGGTACGGTATGGGAACAGGCAAATAAACTCAGGGATGTACAGTGGTATGGTTCAGTAGGTGCAGGTCTGAGATTTCATTTTACAAAATCAGCCTCACCCGACCATCTGTTCAGAGTGGATTTTGCTTATAATCTTTATGATAATAAATTCGGAGGTGTTATATTTACAACAAAACAAATGTTCTCGGTATTTCAGAAGCATGGGTTTAAATTGCCTAAACTCTTCGGGCGTGAATTTGACGGAGAATAAAATAAAAAAACTTAAATTTCATCATAGAGTATAAAAAAGTGTATATTTGTAATTTTGGAAATACAATGAAAAAACTAATACTTACATTCATTTTATTTTTTGCTTTTTATAATGCTTCCGCTCAGACAATTATGCCGGGAGAGCGTCTTGAATACAAAATATCATATATCGGTATCACACTTGCCAATGCTTTTGTAAAGACTGAAAGAGCTGTAAACGTAAACGGTGTTCAGTGCTATGAAGTAAAAGCAGAAATTCAGACTCCTTCAGGTATGCCTTTTATTGATGCACATATTAAATTTAACAGCAGTACTCAAAAGGATTTGGAGAGGTCTCAGCAGTTCATAAGACAAATAAAATTAAAAAATGCAGAATGGGAATACCAAAAATTATATTTTAATTATAATGGTCAGGAATTATCAAACAGGAAATGGATTAATTCCAAACTGATGCATTCAAGCAGATATGCAATAAAACCATATTCGAAAGTTCATGATGTTATATCACTCGTTTTTAACATAAGAAACCGCTCTTATCAAAAAGGGGCATATAGCCTGAATGCAATAATTGACCAGGGAATTTTTGATGTTTTCATAAATACTACAGGCAGGAAAGAATCAGCAGAAATCAGTGCTATAGATTACCCTGTAAGATGCAGATATGTAGCAGGAAATGCCAACTGGAAAATGTATGGTATGACGGGCTTTGCCGAAGCCTGGTTTTCAGATGACCAAGCCAGAATCCCCGTAAAAGCATACGTAGATTTGAGAATCGGCAAAGCAAAAATTGAACTTGTAAAATGGAACAGACCGGGATGGAATGCTCCACGCGGGAGTTAGAATCTATGAATATTAGTATTGACAAAAATATTCCGCTACTTCCTGATATTTTAAAAAAATATTTTAATAGTAAAACTTTTTCCGGCAGAGAACTAAAAAATTATGACCTTAAGGAAACGGATGTATTATTTGTTCGTTCCACTACCAAAGTAAATGAAAGTCTTTTGAGAAAAACTCCTGTAAAACTTGTTGGTACTGCAACTTCCGGTACAGAGCATATTGATACAGATTATCTGAAGAAAAAAGGAATTCAATTCGGAGATGCAAAGGGTTGCAATGCAAATTCAGTAGCTGAATATGTAGTATATTCAATCTTAAAATGGCATTTTGAATATGGTAATGTTTTAGAAAATAAAACTATCGGTATTATTGGTTTCGGAAATATCGGAAAGCTTGTTGCAAAATATTCCCGGTTGGTTGGATTAAACATTCTGATAAATGATGAACCACTGAATGATGATGGCTATGAATATCCTGACTTTGTTGAACATTGTGATTACAAAACTGTTTTCAAAAAATCTGATATTATTACAAATCATATCCCCCTTACGTATGATGGAAAATATGCTACGGAAAATCTTATTAATAATGATTTACTAAGTTTGATGAAAAATGATGTTTTATTCATTCATTTATCAAGAGGAAAAATTGTTAATGAAAAAGATTTTCTTAAAATATGCGAGAAAAAAAATATTACACCGGTAATAGATGTCTGGGAAGATGAACCTGATTTCAATACGGAATTATTGAATAAATGTATGTTGGCTTCTGCTCATACAGCCGGCTATTCAAGGGACGGCAAATTAAGAGGAGTAAAAGCTATGCTGGATTTGCTCAATGAATTTACCGGAAGTAAAATCACTGATGAAGTTTTGGATGCAGAACTTTCAGAATATGAACCGTTAGAAAAAGATAAATATAATGATTTGGAATTAATTTATAATATTTTGAGAGATAAAAGAAATTTTGAATACGATTTTAAAATGATGAAAGAAATTGCTAATTTGCCAAATAATGAAAGAAATCAGCAATTTGATTTGATTAGAAAGAATTATCCCGAAAGAAGAGAGAGTTTATAAAAATGAATAATATTTCAAAAGAAGATAAAGAAAAAATCAGAAAAATAATCCTGATGGAAATTGACGATGTGAAAGATGACATAGAATATCTCGAAGAAGCTACGAAGCCCGTAGCTCCAGATTGCTCTATCGGCAGAGTATCGCGGATGGATGCACTCGGCAGTAAAGGAGTAAATGAGGGATTACTGGAAAACTCTATGAATAAACTGACTTTTCTCGAAAAAAATCTAAATAAAATAGATACGGATTCTTTTGGCAAATGCTCGAAATGCCAAGGCAATATTGAATTAAAAAGACTAACAGCAATACCTGAAACTCAGGTTTGTATGAAATGCTCGGGATTGTAAGTAAAATAATTATTGTTTAATAAATGATATGAATTCTGATAAGTACATAATTCTCTTCGACGGAGATTGCGGAATCTGTAACAAGACTCAAATGTGGATACGTAAAAAAGATAAATCTGAAAGATTTGATATTCATCCTTATCAGTTTTACGATTACAAAATGCTGGGTCTAACCGAAGAAGAAGTCTCATCTTCAGTCTATCTGATAAAAAATGATAAAAAATTTAAAAAATCAAAAGCTGTTTTTGAAATATTAAAGTCTTTGCCGGGCATTTATGGAATAATGGGATTTTTGTTATCCAATTCCGTAATAGTTTTTTTGTCAAATCCGTTTTATAATATTATTGCCCGTAACCGTGCAAAAATATCCAAATTTTTCGGTTTAGATTCATGCAAATTATAATGAGCCAGGAAGATTTGCAGCTTTTGATATGCTTACCCTACTCATTATTTTGATTTTTTATATTTACAACTTTCAATAATCGTAACCTTTGCTTATAAAAACAGACAATATAGGAACGAGTTATCATTGCAATGAATATAATAAAATACAGAGCATTAGCTTGCATTAAATCTATCCCACTCTTATACCAAGTTGCATTCAAAGAAACAACTCATCCCACTTTTTAAATCTTTATCCTTTTTAATAGCCCCGAGTTTTAACTCGGGGTGAGTAATGATTTGGTATTAAAGGCTTTAGCCAAACACAACCACGACTTAAAAGTCGTGGCAATTGATAATGGGCAAAAAAACTAAGCCTCTTCAGCAGAGTATTGTAATCCTTTTATAAATTGC
>CAZIXJ010000189.1:0-5980 GCA_964542835.1 uncultured Hyphomicrobiales bacterium | reverse complement strand
CAAATATGCTCTCCAGTAATTACCCGGGTTAGAGCCGGCGGCATTAGCTTCAGTTTCATTTATCCATTCTCCGGGGTCGTCCCAGTCTCCGTCCATATTCCAGTCAATGAACATTCTGAATGTGTACCACATTTGCCAGGAACCATAAAGATCTGTGTAATACTCGCAATAGTCTGTTTCATAATAATTATAATATGTAAGCCAAGTCATTGTTTCTACTCTGTATGTTTCTCCTGCCTGAAGTTCCGCTTCGGCTCCCGTCCATACATAGCAGTCTTCAAATGCCAAATCTGTGTGGTTTGGTGAGTTTCTTTCGAAAACCAATTCATCACCGGAATAAATTCTTACTCTTGCTATTCCGTTGTTATAGTATCCATTTGAATAATAAGGATATTGATCAGGATAGAAAAAAGGAAAGCAACATCTGTTGTTTTCTGAATAATAAGTATAAGCGAATGTCTGACCTCTGTAGTTATCACATTCAAGATTACAATATCCCGAAGGACCCATATCGTCCTGAGCCTGTGCGTCATTTGGGTTAAAGGTAAGCATTAATCCAAAGAGCATTACGAATGCAGCAAGTAATTTTTTGCTGCTAAAACTGTTATACTTTCGCATAACTTCCACCTATTTGATAGTTAAAAAAAACATTTTTTACTTTTTTAACCATCACACAACACTTTAAACACTTAACATATATAATCAAAAAATGTTACAGGAAATTTTAATTATTTTAAACTTCACCATAATTATTTTGTTAAATTACAATCAAGGTTTTATTAAAATAATTAATTTTTGTCAAATTATCTAATGAAAAATCTTTTTAATCGTATATTGAATTAATTGTTTTCTACATATTAATATATAGTAATATATGCAGTTTTCGGATATTATACTTGTTATCTCAATTATTTCTCTGATTGCAGGGATTTTATCTTATTTATTCCAGCTTATAGAGGACAATAAGAGAAGAAATTTCTTTGAAACAATTTATTATAATGAAGTCTGCAAAACTAAATCCAAAACAAAAGGCTTATATTTTTCTTCCAAAATCTTTAACAGTCTTTTTCACATTCTTATTTTGCTGTATTTAATTCCGGTGTCTCTTGGTTTTAACTGGTTTGAAAGCAATGATGCCATAATTTTGCTTTTTCAGATAATAGTAATACTTACTTATGGAGCAAGTGCTCTTGTATTTCCTCAAATATTAATTTATAAATTGCACGAAAAATTATCAAAAATTGGTAAATTTCGTTAAATTGCACATATTAATTAATGTATGTGTAATAATATTTTGAATTAGTATGTATTCAAATCTTAACGGAAAAAAAATTGTATATGGCATAACAGGTTCTATAGCAGCGTACAAATCTACTCTTGTAATTCGGGAATTAATCAAAGCCGGAGCTGAAGTAAAAGCCGTGATGACACCAACGGCAGCAAATTTTGTAACTCCTCTTGTAATTGAAAATCTTACGAGGCAAAATGTACTTATTGATATGTTTGATATTAATTCACAAACAGGCGGGGCGCTGCACATAGATGCGGCACATAATTGCGATTTGATGATGATAGCACCTTGTTCTGCAACTACTTTGGGTAAGCTGGCAAATTCGATTTGCGATAATGCACTTGTTTCAATTAGTATAGCTTTGCCTTCAAATATCCCCTTCGTAGTAGCACCATCTATGGATTCCACAATGTGGCAGCATTCTGCTACTCAGAGAAGTCTGGAATTTGTAAAGAATGACGGAGCTATCATAATACCGCCTGTAGAAGGAGATTTGTCCAGCGGATTGAGAGGACCCGGAAGATTTCCAGAGATCTCCGATATTGTAAAAGTGATTAATTCTATTCTCGGTAAAGATGATTATAAAAGAGAAATAGCTGAAAAGCCTCTTGAAACTGTTTCTGAAACTGTGGATATTAATAAATTTGATGCGGAACTCGAACTTGAAAAGTTAAAAATGAAACAATCTCTTTCACATTTGAACGGAAAAAAGGTATTAATAAATGCGGGTCCAACTCATGAAAAGATTGATGCGGTAAGATACATCTCCAATTATTCTTCAGGAAAAATGGGATTCGCATTAGCGAAAGCAGCACTGCAGGCAGGAGCAGAAGTAACTCTCGTAACAGGACCCGTGAACCTTGATTCATCAGAAGAAATTGAAAGGATTGATGTAATATCGGCTAGAGAAATGTATGAAAAATGCATCGAAAAATTTCCTGAAGCGGACATTGCAATATTATCGGCTGCCGTTGCAGATTTTACTCCCGAAAAATTTAATTCCGGTAAAATTAAGAAAGATAAAACTGATAAAATTACCGAATTAAAATTAAAGAAAACTGACGATATACTCCAAACTCTCGGTAATATGAAGAGAGGAGCGCAGCTGCTCATAGGTTTTGCACTCGAAACGGAAAATGAAATTCAATACGGAAAAGATAAACTTAAAAGAAAAAACTGCGATATGATAGTAGTAAATAAAGCAAATGAAGCAAACAGCGGTTTTGGAGGTGATAATAATACTATTACCGTATTAAAATCAAACGGGATGGAAAGAAATTACAAAGCAATGAGCAAAAAATCCGCTGCACTGGAAATATTAAGGCTTGCCAAATAAATAATAAAGATTGCGTTAATTTGCACAAAATTTTACTTAAAGATGTTTTTTAATAAATAATGAAGAAAATTTTTATTCTGTTATCATATGTTGTTTTTTGAATATATATTATTTTATTATGAATAATTATTAATTGCAAATTTTAGATATTGATTTTCTCGTTGCTATTACATTAGATTTTTACATTGCTGTTTACGAATATTAATAGATATTCATTTTTATATCATCAAATTTAGCTGTGACTATAAACTATTTATTTAATAATGAGCCTGACGAATAAAAAAAAATTTGACAATTAAAAATAAATACTTAAATTCGTTTTGTAAAATTGACATATGAAAAAAAAACTAAATGTTTTGTGTTTTATTAATAACAAGAGGATGTTATGAAATTAGAGAACAAATTTTTTGCTGCATTTATAGCAGTAATGTTTGCATTCGCGATAGTAGCTTGTGAAGGACCTGCCGGCGAAGACGGTATCGCCGGTCAGGATGGGCAGGACGGTCAGGATGGAAAAGACGGTGAAGAACAGTGCGGCGTATGCCACAATTCTACTTCACTTCTTTATGCCAAGCAATTAGAATGGGAATCTTCAGCTCACGGCAGCGGTGGTTCTTATTCCTATGCAGGCGGTCGTAACGGTTGTGCCGCATGCCACGCCGGACAGTCATTTGAAGTATGGGCAGAAACAGGTTCATTCGAAGACGCAGGAGCCGCTCCGGCAACTCCTACACCACAGACCTGCTATACCTGCCATGAAATTCATGAGACTTATTCTACTGATGATTTCGCATTGAAAGGTACACAGGCTTTCAATCTGTTGGGTGACCATACAGATAATATCGAATTTGATTTTGGAGATGGTAACCAGTGTGCTAAATGCCATCAGGCAAGACCAAGAGGATACGGAATGGACCCTGCTAACGGTTCAGGCGGAGAAATAAGCATTGGCTCTCATTGGGGACCTCACTATGGTACTCAGGCAAATATGTATGCCGGTGCAGGCGGATACGAAACTGCAGGTGGAAATTATCCTACAAGTAATCTTCACGGAAGTATTCCTAACAGTTGTGTTTCATGCCACGTAGTAGAAGGAAATCATACATTTGCAGCAAACGACGCATCATGCCAGTCTTGTCACAATGGACTTGAAGGGTTTGATTATAACGGTTTCCAGACTGATATTGCAGAATTAATTGCAACTCTTGAAACTCATCTTATAGATGAAGGTGTATTGGAAGTAGAGCATGAAGGCGAAAAAGGTCATCCGATTGTAACTGAACCACCGATGGTTCTTACAAATGATGTAGCAGGCGCTATGTTCAATTACTTATTAGTATATGATGATGGTTCTTTGGGTGTACACAACCCAAGATATATAAAAGCATTGTTGGAAAACTCAATTGCAGTTTTTGAATAATATAATAATGATATTTAGGAGCGGCATATATGGTTTTTAGGCAAACCAAATATGCCGTTTTTTTTATTTTTTTGTAAAAAATATTTTTGAAATTGAAATAAATATTATATATTGTCTTATGGTAATATTAAAAAAGTGAGAAATAATATGAAAAAATTAATTCTAGTAATTCTAATCTTATTTACCCCTTTGGTAATGCAGGCGAGACCTCAGTATTCGATATTGGAATCTTATGGCACTAAATGCCAGAGCTGCCACATTAATCCTGAAATGGGCGGACAAAGGAATTTTATGGGATTTCTTTCACGCAGCAGTACAAGTTTAATTAATCCTGAAAGTGTAGGTCTTCAGGGCTTATTTGATTTTATCGGCGGCTCAAATGAGTATTTCGGCGGTAAGCTCGTAATGGGAATGGATACTCGTTTCCAGAATGCAAGATGGGCTCAGACGAGCAAATTAATGCAGGAAAATTATTATAATGACGATGGTGAATTAGTAACCGTTGAGAAACCTACATTAGAAAGAAAGAATATGTGGATGCAGGTAATGCCGTATATGCAGATAAACCCTACTGACTGGGTTTCTGTAGAAGCTATGTATAATTTTGCTTATGATATAAATCCAAATATGGTATATCCGGGTCAGCAGCCTTATTCTGTAAGTGCTACTTTTAAAATAGCCGACTATCTGCCATCAGTAAGAGTAGGATATTTTAATCCTATTATCAGTATGGATTTTGATGACCATACTCTGCTTGTGCGTCAGGCAGTTGGAAAAGGCAGAGCCACTCCATTAATTCCCGTAGATAATTCCGACCTCGGAATTCAGTTTAATTACAGCAATATTTCATGGCTAAATGCAAATCTCGGATTTTTTAGTTCCAAAAATATGTCCGAGCTTACTATAGACAATACTATTCCTGTAGTAAATGAAAATACTATGTCCACAGCAATGAATGTAAGTATTCATCCGGGAAGCCTGTTTTCAGTTCTCGGATATGATATAAATTCATTCTTCGGGGTAAGCCATTTCTTTAATTCAAGCCTAAAAGCAGATGACGGCATCTATTTCGGCAATGATTACTACACAATTACTTCAGGCTATATGGGTATTGGTATTGCTGAGAAACTTGCACTTTGGGTGAGTACATTTATTCTGAGAAACAGGACGTAAGAACGGTAAGCAATTACCTTGTAGAGCTTAATTATCAGCTTATGCAGCCGCTTAACGTTTTTGTTCGTTATGAAGGTGCCAAAACGGACTTTATTAATACCGAAACAAGTTTTGAAGCCAATCAATATGTAGTTGGCGCCCATATTTTTGTATTACCGTTCATTGATTTACTTCCGGAATACAGAATATATGACAGAGGCGATGTAGATGGCACAAGTGCTCAGTGGGCAATTCAGCTGCATATTTTCTATTAATGTAATGTATAATATTCAACAGGGATTTTAATATGGAAAAGAATAAAGACAGAAGAAATTTCATGAAAAAAGCCGGTGCTTTCATCGGTCTTGGAGTGCTGGCACCTACATTAGGCTCTGTTGCCACTTCCTGCGAAAGGGATGAAGTGCAGGTCATCGACCCGCCAGAACCTACTACATATGATATTAATCTTAATGATTATCCTGCACTTAAAACCGTAGGCGGAGATGCTGCTTTTTCACTTGATTTAGTGGATGAAGATGGTAATGTATATCAAAAACTTAGCATTGTAGCAAAGCGAGTGAGCGAAGATGAATTTTGGGTACTTGATGCACTATGCAGGCATCAGGGTTGCGACGTAATTTTACCCGATTCTCCCGATGGCGACCTCGTTTGCCCGTGCCACAATGTATATTTCGATTTCGAAACCGGTGAAGTAACTGACAGCCCTATTTCTGATCACGTTCCGGATTTGAAACAAATCAAAGTTTTTGGTTTTGACAAA
>CAZIXJ010000188.1:0-6022 GCA_964542835.1 uncultured Hyphomicrobiales bacterium | reverse complement strand
TTTCTTTGAGAGCCTTTTCAGTTTTTTCTTCAGATAAATCAAGTGTTTCGTGTTCAGGACTGATAATATGAGATTTTCTTATTGAAAAATACTCTGAAAATTTTGGTTTTTCTTTGTTTATTTCCAATGACTCTTCAGTTCTTGTTACCGCCCCAACAGATATTGAACCGAATTTATAAGTATCATGAATTGAAGCATTATTTTTGTTGATTATTACAAGATTCCATTTTTTGTAAATATTTCTTTGAAACATTTCCGAAATGTAATATTTTAAAGGTTCGTATTTAATAACACTGAACTCTTTTTCCATAGAAAACTTGTTAATAAATTCATAAAGTAAGTCATTATCAATATTTGAATACAAATAGTTGTTTTTTAAAAATCTGTTATTTGAATTTGTTCTGTCATATTTGTCAATCTTCAAAAGCAGATTATCAAGTAATTTGTAATTTTGTTCAATACTATCAGAATTTTTCGATAATTTATAGGTTTCAAACAATTTTCCAGACCATGAAATACTAATTTTGGTTGAATTTCTCATCTTATTTGCTGCTGTAATCCGTAAACTTTCAGGATGTGTTCGCACTTTTAGCAAAAAATCTTCAGGTGCTTGCTCATTTCTGTTCATATCATCGAAATCTTCTCTTAATTCTATGCTTGCCAAAGTTATATGTTTATAGTATTCTTCGAGTTCACTTGTAGTAAATATTCTGCATAAATCAGCGTAACCTTTCCTGTATCCAAACCATCTTCCCATTTGCATTAAAGTATCATACATTTCTGATGTTCGCAAGAAATAACTAATTGAAAGCCCTTCAATAGTTAATCCTCTTGATAGTTTATTACCACCAATAAGTATTGCATTAATACCATTTGGTTCGTCATAATAACTCAATGCATCATTTGATTTTCCATGAATTTCCTTTATTTGTATTGTTTCTACAACATTTTTCAATAAAGGCTCAATTTCTTCCCAATTATGCTGTTTTATAAATGGATCATTCAAATCTTTGTCAGCATCTACTTCAGCTGTGATATTATTGTATGATGGGTATTTATCTTCTTTACCATAATATAAATACTTAATTTCTTTATAAATGCTGTTAGTTATTTTTACTTTTATTTTATTTTTAATTGCTTCAAATTCTTCTTCTATTAAACCTCTTATATGAGTCTGCCACGTTGTAAATCTTGTAACGTGTATAAGCATCGAATTATGCTTATTCCCATGACCCCTGATATTTCGGATTGCTATTGTAATAATGAACATTAAAATAGCATCTCTCAGTGATTCAGGAATAAAATCAGGTTTTATGTCATCTTTTTTATGCTTTTTCGGAACAAAAGTTAAATAATCATTTACATTAATAACTAATGGTAATGAACTGTCATTTTCTTCATTATTAAATAGTTTGTTGGGTCCGAAATAATCGGAACCGGCAGAAAGATTCACAATAAAATCCTTTGGAAATAAATCTTCATCATCCTGATTCACAAATAAATTAGCAAAAGGAGTTGCTGTATAGCCAACATAGCCTTTTTTGGTAAAAAATGAAAGAAGAGTTCTGATATGATTATTAATAGTAGTAGGATTTAATTCCTCCTTATTTGTATTCAAAGATGCATTATCAGCTTCATCATCAATTAGTAATAATTTTTTATTATTAAGTTTTCCATTTTTAACTCTGTGAGAAACCCATTTATTAAGATTTTTCAGTACTGATGCATTCTTTTTTATAACTCCAATTAAAATATCATTTGTATTAATATCAACGCCTAACTGTTTTGCAATGGTAGCACTAAAGTCCCCTCCTTCATCACTTGTAGTAAATGTTGTAACAGGCTTAGCACTATTATTGCTGAATTTTGAAACACCAATCATCTTTTTAGTATTTCTCTCCATTTGAGAATCTCTGCCTATTACTCCTAAATCTACTCTTAATTGTGTCTGACTTCTAAGATTATTATGTATCCCTGCAAGTATTATTATAAAATTGAATCCTGCATCTATTGCTTTATTAATTAATCCAATATAATTGGCAGTTTTTCCGGACTGAACATGCCCCATTACCAATCCTTTTTTATTGTATTCATAGTCTGAATCCGGATCGAACAAACTATCAATGATTTTATCTGTGATATTATCAATATTATTAATTGCTTTTTCAGTGAACCCCATATCCTCAACGAGATAACTTCTATATCGTTCCCAAAAAACAAATTCTATTTGAGCTTTCTTATTATATAACCATGATTTTCTTGACTCTCTTTTTGTTAATATTTTTGGTTCTTCATAAAATATATTCATATCTGTTTCAATGATTCTTTTGATTTTTACCATATCCTTATCAAGAAGATAACTGTGAATTTTTTTTGTCTCAAAAATTGCCTGTTCAACAGATTCTGGAGTATTTCCTTTTCTTCTTGTTAAAAACTTTGCAAGTGAAATGGCATCTTCAAAATTGGATTCTTTATTATTCATTTTCTTCTCCAATATATTCTAAAAATTCAGGATAATTATTAAAAGGTTCAATAGCAATAATTCTCGCCTTAATTTCATCAAATTCAATATTCTGATGTTTCATTGAATTATACATTTTTCTCATATGAAATTCGATTTCTTTAGGAACACTATCAAAAGGTTTTTTTGAAGAGTCAGGATTCTCATTTTCATTAATTGTTATATTCTGAACAGGAATAGTTTCTTCAACAAACTTCAATATTTCATTGATATTTTTATCTATGATAAACTCCTTCAACAATGGATGCTCTCTGTTAATTTTATAATATCTTTTGCCACTTTTCTGCTTACTCAACCATACAGGTTCAAAATTCACATTTGGATAGTTCCTTTTCAAAACAGCACCTCTCTGCCTGAAAATTTCTACTGCCTGCTTTCTTACATCATTTGCATATGATTTTATTTGCTTTTTCAGATAAGTTGGTGGCACAGCAACAGCTTTCTTAATATCAATCTGCCATTCACTATCCATACTGTTATCAATATCAATAGAAATCCTTGCCAGTTTATAATGCTCCTCTTTATTATAAAGCCCTAACCAATCACCAAAAACCAATATTCTGTTATTTCTGTAAATGTAAAAACCCTGATACTTATTCCAACTATCATCTCTTCCGGCTTTTGAAAAATCTGTGTTTGACATTTTAGATTTATGTGGCAGAATGTATCCTTTCATCTTAATCAAACCATTAAACAAGTATTCGTCAGGTCTTACCTGAACAGATTTTAATCCCGGAAGGAAAGGATTCCACGCATTTATTTTGTTGCTATTTAAGTAAATACTAAGAAAATTGTTCTCAATAAATCTGTGATATATTAGTGCTATGTGTTCTTCAACAATTCTCAGAATTCCTGCTAAAATCATTTCAAAATTATCTTTATTTTCATTTTTCAAATCGATAATTCTGTCAAGTTGATGCCAGATTACAATTGTCCCTGAATCTTGATTGTTTAGTATTGAGATATAATCGTGAACTTTTTCATTTTTAATTAGCTCCCATTTCTTTTCTTTTTTTACATGGCTAATATCCCACGTCCAGTAATTGACCTCATCATTTTTTTTTGTAATTACTGTAAATTTACTGCATTGTGAAAAAGATGCTGTTTTCAATCCAAGACCAAATCTACCCAAATCATAAATATCACGAATATCCGATGGATTATGACTTCCGGGTTTCATTGCATTTATCAATTCATTATTATCCATTCCGGTTCCATCATCTCTTATTGATACTGTAATATCCTTTCCAATTAATCTTACATCTATGTAAATATTCTTTGCATTTGCAGTGATTGAATTATCAATAATATCAGCAACAGCTGATTCAACTGAATATCCAATTGACCTGAATGTTTCAATCATGGCTGATGGATTAGGATTAGCAATTACTTTTTCCATTATAATAATTCTCCTATTTTTTGTGCTATAGATTTTGCCATTATAGGTGGTACTGCATTACCAATTTGTTTGAAAGAGGAAGATAAATTTGGAACATCGAAAACACTTTCAAAATAAAAATCATCAGGAAATGACTGTATCCTTGCTGCTTCTCTTGGAGTAATTGAGCGGTTTTGCTTATTATCTGGATGAATATAATAATGTCCGTCTGCTGAAATATGTGCTACCACAGTCTGTGCATAATTCAAATCATCGGCAACAACCATAAATCTGTTCAGAAAAGACTTTCGGTTCTTATGGGTCATTAACTTTTTATCTAATTCTGTGTATTTAAGTCTTAAATGTCCGTTATTCCATTTTTTGACAGCAGTTTTGTAGATTTCGCTGTCATTTTCATTTAAAAATCTTGACTTATGATGCGTAGTAAAATCTGCATCACTGTATATTTTGAATTTTTGCAAATAATCTGAATTCTTATCAGTATAGTCTGTTTTCTGAATTGTACCGGAATTACTTTTTAATTTTGGTAATGACTCAAATATTTCATTTACTTTATAATTATGCTCTTTTACTTCAAATTCAGGATAGAAATTTTTATAATTCCCCCGCAATCCAATCAGTATTACTCTTTTCCTGTTCTGTAAAACACCGAAATCCTTACTGTTCAGCATTTTATACTCTACAGAATAGCCGACATCATTAAATAATTGAAGCATTTCTGACAAATAACTTTTGCCATCAATGTCAGTTGCAGACAATAATCCGGGTACATTTTCAAAAACAAAGGCTTTCGGTTTAAAAAATTTTAGAAAATGAGCGTATTGAAGATACAAATGATTTCTACGGTCATATTTCATTTTGTTCTTATCTCTCGCTCTGCCTACAACCGAATATGCCTGACAGGGAGGACCCCCGATTATTAAATCAACCTTTTTTGTATCTCTGATAATATCAATTTGCTCAATTATTTCATTATTACTATTATCAGATATTTCTTTGTTAATTACGCTTTTTTGAATATTTACAGGTAAATGATTGTAAAAATCCTTTCTGCTTATTTTGCCTGATTGATAATCAAAATATTTTCTAATCTGCTTTTTTGATTTTAAATAATGGAAAGCACTTCTTGTTTGAAGTGTAAATGAAGACGCCTTATCCATTTCAATATGTGCAAGAGGAGTCATGCCGGTATTTACAAAACCTTCAGATAATCCACCTGCTCCTGCGAATAAATCAAGATAATTCATTATCCGCCTCCTCTTTGATTTTTAATACAAGCATTTGCATTGTTTTATCAAAATTTTCCTTAATTTCACATTCCCATATTGTTATCACTTTCCAGCCTTTTTTTGTAAGTATTTCAATATTTTTTATATCTCTTTTTTTAGTTTGATTAATTTTATCTGTCCACCATTTTGTTCTGGTTTTAGGCAAAACAAAATATTTACATCCTTCATGCCCATGCCAAAAGCAACCATTTATGAAAATAACTGCATTGTATTTTTTCAGAACAATATCTGGTTTTCCTTGTAAATTAATTACATTCAAACGAAATCTAAAACCTTTTCCAAACAAATACTTCCTTACCAGAATTTCAGGTTTGGTATCCTTTCCTTTAATTCTGGACATATTGTAACTTCTGACTTCTTTTGAATGTACATCCATTTTCAATCACAATTCTAATTAACTTTACAAATATAAAAAATTCTCCGTCATAAAATGACATATGTATTTTCAATAAAATAAATAAATTTATTTCATCAAATCCAATCCTCAAAATATCAAAATAAATCCTAATAAACAAAAAGGAAATGGGAAAAATTGGAAATAAGTGAAGAAATCAACCCTTCCGATGGTTTGAAACCTTCCGAAGTGTAATGAAAAGTCTAAAATCCTACTAAAAACAGCCCCTTCCTCACATTTCGCTCATATTTACCTTCTACAGCATTTCGCTAAATTCCTATACTTTACCATTAAATTGTTCTGAAAAATGCAGTGGCGGGCATTTATAGAGGTCGAATTTTTTCAAATCAATAAAAATTTGTGATTGGGAGCGGGGGTTGGATGTATTTTGAAAATATCGCATTTTTTTATTTTCACAA
>CAZIXJ010000187.1:0-6027 GCA_964542835.1 uncultured Hyphomicrobiales bacterium | reverse complement strand
AGAGAGAATCTGAAATATGCTCTATCACTTACTCCTTCTGAAAGATTAGATGAATTAGAAAGGATTCGTAAAGATGTAATTCGAGAAAAATATGGTAACATTGAACCCGGACTTGAAAGAGTTCTTAGAATTGTTAAGAAAAAATAATGTAAAATATCTTGTAATTGGCGGATATGCCGTTAATTACTATGGATATTCAAGATTTACAAGAGATTTGGATATTTGGATTTGGATTGATCCTGAAAATCTTTCATTATTATTGCATACTATTAAAGAATTTGGATTTGAGAGTATTGGACTGAAATTAGAAGATTTTAATGACCCAAAGAATGTTATTCAACTTGGCAGGGCACCTAATAGAATTGATTTATTAGTTGATGTTGACGGTCTTGATTTTAATAATTGTTTTAAAAGGAAAAAAGTTGATACTTATCAAGATGTTGATATTAATATTATTTCATTGGATGATTTAATTACAGCAAAGAAAAATGCAGCTCGTTTACAGGACTTGGCAGATGCAGAATTTTTAGAAAATATGCGTGATGTGAAACAAAAGTAATACGAATAGTTTAATTCTTTTCATATAATTTAGAAAGAAACTATTGAATTTTAAAAAAACTTTCATTTCATATACTCACTCATACCGGGAATAGGGTCATCAAAATTATCTTTGATTTTTAAAATAATCTTTTGCTTTTTCCAAATTTCTGAATGTTCAATAAGTATTTGATTATTGTAATGACTCTAGAAGTTCATCGGGTGACATTTTATGAATTTGTTGCTTATTGAAATCTGTATCAAACGTTACTAATATTAGATTGTATTTTTTTGCAACAGTTATTTGGTATGCATCGTCAAAATCAAGATTAAACCTGTTAATATTTTCAATAATATTTTGGAAATCAATTGGTTCTAAATTTAATTGTTCAATTAATCCAATATGAAAAATGTCATTAACAAATTTTTCAAGAATATCAATTTTATCTAACCTCGTTAATATAACGCCTATGGAATGTAAAGCGAAATCACTAATAAAAACATATTCTAATGGTATTTTATTAAGTAAATGAAAAACGATTTCAGATTTTTCTTGATCTAAAAGTCTTTCAAGCCATAAATTGGTATCAAACAAATATTTCAAACCTATCTCCAATCAAGAGCTTTCTTTTGCAATTCCATTGATGTATATTTTTCTTGTTTTAAACCACCTGCCCAATCTTGCTTTAGTTTTCGTGGTTTGGAATCTGTAGTTTTTTGTTTACTTATTAAAAAATCAATAAAGGTATTTAATTCACCAATATATGCAGGTGATAATTTGTTGATTTTTACTTCTATATTTTCAATTTCATTCATCTTTTTATTAAATTATTTAATAATCAATATAGACGATAAAAAATACAATTATTGAAAATAATCTCACCTTAAAACACCTCACCGGCATATTCCATAGCATCAGAAAATTTATTCATATCAAGACCTAAATCAATATTTTTCTCACTTGCAAATTGAATTAGATTTTCTGTGGCAATATTTCCCACTAATTCATCTTCAACCATAGGGCATCCGCCAAATCCTTTCATCGCTGTGTCGAAGTTTCTGCAGCCTGCCTTGTATGCTGCTTCAATTTTTTTTATGCTTGTTTTGGGGTTGCTGTGAAGATGCGCTGAAATGGATAAATCAGGAAAATTATTAATTATCTTGGAAAAAAGTGAAGTAATATTGTCTTCATCGGAAATACCAACTGTATCAGCTAATGCGAAATGAGTAATTCCAAGTTCTGCAAGTTTTTCTATGTTATGAGATACGAGTTCCGGCGACCATTCGTCTTCATAAGGATTACCAAATGCCATAGAAATGTAAATCAATAAGGATTTATTATTATCCAAAGCGAGATTTTGAATTTCTTCTACTCTTGAATATGATTCTTCTATTCCTGCATTTGTATTTTTTATCTGAAAAGTTTCTGAAATTGAAAAAGGGTATCCGAGATAAGAAATCTCCTCAAATTTGCAGGCGTCTTCCGCTCCTCGCTTATTTGCAATAATTGCAAGAAGTTCTGTATTTGATACAGATAAATCAAGACTTTCAAGTACCTCTGCCGTATCGCTCATTTGCGGAACTGCTTTGGGAGAAACAAAACTGCCGAAATCGAGTTTGTCAAACCCGACTTCCAGCAGTTTATTCAAATATTTAATTTTTTTTTCAGTAGGAATAAACTCCTTAATTCCCTGCATAGCATCACGCGGACATTCAGTAATTTTAATCATAGCATCCCTGAATACGTGAAATTACAAGCCTCTGTATCTCTGATGTACCTTCACCAATTTCGAGTAGTTTTTGGTCGCGGTAGAACTTCTCGGCTTCATATTCTTTCATTAGTCCATAACCGCCAAGAATTTGCACGCAGTGATTAGCCGCCATATGAGCAAGTTCAGAGCAATACAATTTACACATTGCCGCTTCTTTTGTAACCCTTTCGCCTTCTTCAAGCATACGGGTAGTATCATAGAGATATGCCCTTGCATGCTCAATTCCCATTTCAATATCAGCGAGTTTGAATGAATTGCTCTGATAGCTTGAGATAGGTCTGCCGAAAGTTTTACGTTTTTTTGCGTAGTCGAGAGCGTATTCAAATGCACCCTGAGCCAGCCCCAATCCCATAGCTGCTATGGAGAGCCTGCCTCTGTCGAGAGTTTCCAGCATCTGCTTGAATCCGTCGCCTCGCTTGCCGAGTATCATCTCATCAGCTACTTTGACATCTTCAAAATATAACTCACTTGTATTGGAAGCACGCCACATCATCTTGCCGTGCATTTGCTTTGCAGCAAAGCCGGGAGTGCCGTTTTCTACAAGGAAAGAGGTAAATTCCTTTCTTCCGTCAGAGCGCTGTCCCGTAACGGCAAGCACAGATGAGCCGAGAGTAATATCAGTAGAAGCATTTGTTATAAATATTTTTGAACCGTTTATTGTCCAGCTTTTGCCGTTTTCTTTCTGGAATGCCCTCGTTTGTGTATTTCCTGCATCAGAACCTGCTTCGGGTTCAGTGAGTCCAAATCCCCATAATTTGCCTGAAGTAAGCTGCGGGAGATATTTTTCTTTTTGAAAATCTTTTCCGTAATAATATAAAGGTCCCGTTCCAAGTGAATTATGAGCCGCAGCAGTTGCCGCCTGTGAGCCATCCACACGGGCAAGTTCTTCCACCATAATAATATACGAAAGATAATCAAGTCCGCTTCCACCGTATTCTTCAGGAATGAAAGCACCCAAAATGCCGAGTTCAAACATTTGTTCAGTTAATTCATATGAAAATTCTTCTTTTTCATCAAGCTCCTGAGCTTTTGGTTTAATTTCTTCTTCAGCAAATTTGCGAACAGTATTTCTTATCATAATCTGTTCTTCGGTAAGATGTCTATTAATAGGCATATGCAAATCCTTTAAATATAATACTATACAGTAATATTACTTCTTACGATTATAAATAAAAGAAATTTTGTAATAATAATCGGCTTAATAATTTAAACTAAATTGAGTTCAATTGTATCAAATAATTTTAAACGCACATTAGTAAGAGTCTGATGAAGTAAAGAAAAAAGTCTGACAAACAAAATTATTACAAAATTATTAATTTTCTTCTCTCAAAGATTTTGATAGAATATCACAAAATAAACGGATAATCTCAATAATTTTATTGAAATTAACTAAACTCCTACATTTTCACCAATTGATGCAACTATTTCAATATCTGTATCTGGTGGAAGTTCTGTATAGCTTATTACATTTACCATAGGGAAATTATTATGAATCATCCTGTACAGATAAGGTCTAATCTGAGCAGAGCAAATAACCACAGGCAAATACCCTGACATAGTTACGTTATCTACTGCAGATTTTAAATTTTGTCTTATTTCGTTAATATTTACAGGTGATAATCCCAAAGTAGGTGATGGAGAATTTCCGCTTTGCTGAAGAGCGTTTGTCATCTGCTCTTCTATTTGAGGATTAACAGAAATTGCATGGATTACACCATTGTCATCCTCATAAATATCTTTTATGGTTTCAGATAATGAATGCCTTACATATTCCGTAAGCACATCAAAATTCTGAGTTACTTTATAATATTCAAGCAATGATTCCAGAATGAGCGGAAGGTCTTTTACGGGTATTCCTTCTTCCAGAAGATTTTGAAGCACTCTTTGCACAACTGCAACGGGCATTGTATCGGGAGTAATTTCTTCCACAAGAGCAGGATAATCTTCCTTGAGATTTTCGAGTAATTTTTTCACATCCTGTCTTGTAAGTAATTTATAAGCATTTCGGCGTAATAATTCCGTAAGATGCGTAGTAAGCACGGTAGCAGATTCTACTACCGTAAATCCCTGTACCTCGGCATTTTCTCTCTGTGAATTATTAATCCAGATTGCCGGCAGTCCGAATACCGGTTCGGTAACTTTTACTCCGTCCAGCTCTCCTTCTGCACTACCGGGATCCATAGCAAGCAGCATATTAGGATGTAATTTATTGCGGGTAATTTCAATTCCTCTGATTTTAATCACGTATTCATCAGGCTCAAGTTGGAGGTTATCTCTTACTCTTACAGGAGGCAGTATAATACCGAGTTCTGAAGCAAGCTGTCTTCTTACGTTAGTAATTCTTTTGAATACATCTCCTCCCTGATTTTCATCCACAAGAGCTATAAGGCTGTAGCCGAGTTCAATTTCTACAGGATCTACTCTGAGCAGTTCTTCCACAGGCTGCTCAGAAGGCTCCTGAGATTTTCTTGCTTCTTCCATTTCTTCCTGAAGTTTTGTATCTGATTCCTTTTTAGACTGCTTATTTCGCAAGAATCCGATAGTAGCAGTAAGGAGTGCAAGAAGAAAAAATGGTATAAAAGGAAAGCCGGGCAGCAAGCCTATGGCTATCAATGCAAATGATACAACAAAAAGAGGTTTGGATTTATAAATAAATTGTTTCCCAATTTCTATATCAAGATTATCTGATGCAGCCGAACGTGTTACTACCAAACCGCCGGAAACTGAAATAAGAATGGATGGTATCTGAGATACGAGACCGTCGCCTATTGTAAGAATAGTAAAAGTAGCAGCAGCAGTTGCAAATTCCATATCCATTATTACAAGACCAATTATAAAGCCGCCAATAAGATTTATTGCAGTAATTACAATTCCTGCTATTGCATCACCTTTGATAAATTTGGCAGCACCATCCATAGCTCCGAAAAAATCCGCTTCAGTAGTGAGTTCTTCTCTTCTTTTTCTTGCGGTTTGTTCATCAATATATCCGGCATTAAGGTCAGCATCAATACTCATTTGCTTGCCGGGTAATGCATCGAGAGTAAACCTTGCCGTTACCTCTGCTATACGTGTAGAACCTTTGATAATTACTACAAAATTTATGATAAGGAGGATTAAGAAAATAATTACACCTACTACATAATTTCCACCGATTACAAAAGTACCGAACGACTGAATAATATTCCCTGCTTCTGCATTGCCGAGTATAAGCCTTGTAGAGGCTACGTTAAGACCGAGCCGAAATAGAGTGGTAATAAGAAGTATAGTAGGAAAAGAGGATATCTCCAGAGGGGATTTGAGATAAAGAGAAACAAGCAAAATCAGTACTGCAGTAGCAATATTCATAGCAAGAAAAAAATCCAGCATAAAAGGCGGGATTGGTATTATCAATAATGCAAGTATCAGCAGCACTCCCGCGGCAAGCAATAAATCCGGGTTTTTTTGCAGTGCGGGCAGTACATTATTCTTCAGCCTTTGGGCGCCTGGAGAATTAAGCACTGAAAGTTGTTTATTTTTAGCCATATATATCTGTACTTCCCTGTATTTTCTTTGTTTTATTAATCCGGAAGATATAATGCAATTTGTTTGCCATAAATAAAATCAATGAATATTCTTATACTAAGTTGCATTCAAACAATCAAGAGAAAACATCTGATTCCCACTTGTGCCGATTTTATCGGTAAACTCCGAGATTGTGTAAAAACTAATAAATCCAAGA
>CAZIXJ010000186.1:0-6049 GCA_964542835.1 uncultured Hyphomicrobiales bacterium | reverse complement strand
TTCTTAATAGCGATAAGCCTTACTATTTTTGCGGGACTTTCTACAGGCGTAGGGAGCATTCTTGCTTTTGTATCAAAAAAGTTTAGTCCAAAATTTCTTGCATTATCGCTTGGTTTTTCTGCAGGAGTTATGATATATGTTTCTTTCGTAGAAATTTTTGTAAAGGCAAAAGATTCGTTATCCGCTCTATATGGTAGTCAGACAGGCTCTATATATACAGTAATAGCATTTTTCTCAGGCATTGCTCTGATAGGGTTAATTGACAACCTTGTGCCATCATTCGGCAATCCACACGAATTAAAAAATATTGAAGATGAAGAAGCCCATGAACAAAGCAAAAAGCTTTTACGAATGGGTATGTTTGCTGCTCTTGCCATCGCAATTCACAATTTTCCCGAAGGTCTTGCCACTTTTATTGCAGCACTTGACGACCCCACTCTCGGTATCAGTATTGCAATAGCTATTGCAATACATAATATCCCTGAAGGAATTGCAGTATCTGTACCAATATATTATGCTACAAAATCCCGCAGAAAAGCCTTTAAATATTCATTTCTATCAGGATTTGCAGAACCTATAGGTGCACTATTAGGATATTTCCTTCTGATAAATATATTCAATGATGCACTATTCGGCGTTGTATTTGCAGGCGTTGCAGGTATCATGGTTTACATTTCTCTTGATGAACTACTGCCCGCTGCCGAAGAATATGGCGAGCATCATCTCGCCATATACGGATTAATCAGTGGTATGCTTATTATGGCTTTAAGTCTGCTTCTCTTTATTTAGTGCATTCATAAAAAGTCAAATCAATTATTTAGATTGAGAAAATTAATACAAAGATAAATTTATCCTCCGTCTTGCAACACTTCGCTACTGCTCAGTATGACTTTCTTACAATTATCATCATTTTTACACAATCCCTTAAATTGTCTATTATAAATTAGGGTTTATATTTTCTTAATCTGTTCAAATGCTGTTTGTTACTATTTCACAGAATACTTGTTAATTATTTTAAAATTATTCTCGCCTAATAAATTTACTATAAAATTTTCATTAGTAATTGTATTGTCAAATTTAATCTGAATCAGTTGTTTATCCAGGTCAAATTTCATATCGCTTATTTCATTGTTATCCTGAAAAATCTTATATAAATCTCTTCTGGTGAATCTGTCGAGAGTTTTATCAATTTTTATTGCCACTTCTTCAATGTTGGATTCAGCTTCAAATTTTTCACGTGCCTGACGTGCCTGAATTTTAAAAAGTTCAGTTTTTTCGGCTACCATTTCCTGATGAGGACCTAAAACTATTGCCCGGTAAGTCTGACGACCCGTTCCCATAAACATCACGGTAATTGTAAGAGCAATCACAACTTTAGAGAAATGCTTTCCGGGAGTGATTTTATTTTTCAAATCAAGCCATATCAGAGTGAGTGCGGCAATGGCAAATAATATTCCCCCTATGAAAATATATGCCAAATCCCACGTAACGCCTTTCCATGGCAAAGTAAAAAATACAAGAGGACCAAATACAAACTGCAATAATGATGCGTAAAGTGCAAGTTTGTACCATTTTGTTAAAATCAATTCTCTTTTAAAATTTGAAAATATTTTTTCAAAAGGGTATTTCTTTCTTCTCATATATCCGAAGAGGAACAATCCTGTTACAGCAAATGAAGCAGTAAGGAAATGAAGATATCGAGCAAATACATTAGCATTTGATTGCAGCATCGCATCGAAGAAGCCGTTTATTTGTCCCCACTGCTCAGGAAACATCATCAGATTCATATTTGTAAGGAATATCAATGGTACAAATAAGAATAGAACTGAAGCTGTCGCGATAATTCCCATATGAAACGATTTTCTGTTTTCATACTTTTTCCAGGAATATTTGTGCCAGTATAAAAGCAGAAATATTACCGTAATCAACGGAACAAGTGAAATCCAGAACTTTCCCGTAAGAGCATTTGCGGAATAAAAATAAACCGTATAAAGTGTGTTAATAGAGAGCAACGGTGCTACCCCAAGCACTACTGCAATACTTTTATTTACGGTAATCGTCTTGGCAATTTCCTGTGCCAGAGTATCATAGTCCTTATTTTCCTTTCCCTTTCTCTCTGCCCAGAAAGTAAGCAATGTACCGCCGAGCATAAGATTTACAAACAATATATGCATCAAAAAAGATAAAATCAGAAGAGCTACGAGCAGCCATTCAGGCAGAGGCATATCCAAAGGAATATCTCTCGGAACAGGTACATTTATTAATGAGTTTTCCATTATTTATCTCCTTTATTTGTTAGTTTTTCAATTTCGTCATATCTCACAGAATTTGCAGGAGAAACACTTACTCCTGACTGGGCGCCTTCGAGATATTCAGGGTTTTTATTCATCTGAATAATATACTCGGCAAGAGCATCCAGCTCAGCCTCATTTCCGGGAAATTCAGGCATATAGTACCATACTTTATGCATAGAAGGTATATAGCCTGTAATCAATTCATTTGTAAGAGGTTTGCCTTTGGTCATATCAGTGAATTTAGTTACTACTGAGTTAATTCCCGTTACGGTATGGCATCTGCCGCAAGAAATATTAAATACTTCTTTTCCGGCTGTTATTTTATTATCATCTGTAACATATGATACTTCTGAATAAGTAGCAAAAGGCAAAATACCTTTTTCTTTAAATAACGGATAATTGTCAGTTCGCAATGCATTTGCATACATATACTCACCTATTACGTAAGGTTTTCTGATAAATTCTCTGATTCTTTCAAACGTACCGAGGAATGTAAGCAAAGCAAATACCGGAATTATCATAGCAAGTTTCGGCATTCTTTTCGGCAGTAAAAATCCCCAAAGAGCAAAAATAAATGAAATAATTACGGCAATACCCACATACCAAAGCAAAGTGTCATACCAGTTGCTGAATGCCATAGTACCTACAGCCGTAGGTAAATTTCCTATCATCATATCAGGAATAGCTATATAATAAGCAAAAGCCCCGGCAGCAGTTACAGGAGTCCACAGAAGTATCCACATAGAAATGTATGAAATTGCTTTTTCCCTGATTATATTATCTTTTTTTACGAATATCATGGCAAGAAACAGTGTAATAGAACCACCCAATGTCATAGCAAGCGGAGTACGGAAATATAATTGAGGAAGGTAAAGTGGATTTGTAAATCCGCTGAATAAAGTTTTATCTGCAAGCCAGCTTCCTGTATCCATCATAAATCCGAGTATAGCTACTATAATAGCCATTGTGAGCCATGAAAAAATACTAAGTGCGAGCCCGAATCTGACATGCTTAAGTTTGGCTTTCGGTGATTCGTTTGATTTTTTCCACGTCAGGTAATAAGCCATTATTAATACTACTTCTATTACAAAAACTATCCATTCAGTAAACCACGCCATATAGAATACGCGTATAAGACTTCCTATAGAAGCAGGATTCACAAGGCTGGCAGCAAACCAAATACCTACTCCTGTCATCGCTCCGGCAGTAGTAGTAACGATAAAGCCGACAAACATTATCTTTCGAGTCATTTCATCCCATTTTACGGCATATTGCGGGTCATATTTCTTTTTTTTATATCCGAAATATTCGAGTAAAGTAATTAGTGGGATAAAACCGACAGCGAGGGTATGGTTTATTAATACATGAGTAATTGCAATAATAGCAATGAGCATACGATTGCCCATCCAGTCGAGATGAAAAAGAGGAAAATCCATTATTTTACCTGTAAATAATCAGTATATATTGACTTATAATTATTAATTTTAAAAATTGAACAAAAAGTAAATTCAAAAAAAATAATATAAATAATTTTTATTATTCAGGCAAATATTATTGATGTAAATTTATAATTTATATAAGTTTAGGATAGAGTAACAATTATTTTCGCAACATCTAATAATTAAAAAAGGAGTGCTGAATAACACTCCTTTATTTTAAAAAATATTTGTTCTATTCTTATTTAAGATTAGAAGCCACAAAGTCCCAGTTAATCAATTCGAAGAAATGTTCGATATATTCAGGGCGTCTGTTTCTGTAATCTACATAATAAGCATGCTCCCACACGTCAAGTCCGAGAAGTGCTTTACCGCCAAATCGTAAAGGATTGCCTGCATTGCTGTGTGTAGCAATTTCAAGTTTGCCTGCATCATTCTTAACTAACCAAGCCCAGCCTGAACCAAAAAGACCAGCTGCCTTTGAAGAAAAATCTTCTTTGAACTTATCAAAAGAACCGTATGATTGCTCAAAAGCATTCATCAAATCGCCTTTTGGTGTACCGCCTCCATTTGGAGACATACACTGCCAGAAAAATTCGTGATTCCAGAGCTGTGCAGCATTATTAAAAAGTCCGCCTTCAGATTTTTTTACGATAGTTTCAATATCAGCATTTTCAAATTCTGTTCCTTTTTTGAGAGCATTGGTTTTGTTTACATAAGCCTGAAGGTGTTTTCCGTGATGTAAGTCCATAGTTTCTTCAGAAATATGAGGCGCCAAAGCATTTTTTGCGTATGGTAAATCTTTAAGATGGAATTCCATATTTACTCCTTTTAATTATAACAAAATAAATAATTACATTTACCTAATGTAACGAATAAAAAATAAATTATTTCATTTTTTTAGTTTAATGTTTTGTAATTTCTTTGTATATTTATTATTAGCATATAATAGATTTGGAAAATAAAATTTGGTAATTTATGGATACGACTTTATCTGTATTTTTTAACATCGACAGAACCTATGTTATTATAGCAGACAGAACTGAAAAAGGATTGATATTGAAATATGTCAATTCTACAAATTTACCTGTGGACCTCGAGATGCCGGACAGAGATAATTCTGTTGCCGGTATGGCAGAATTACAGGAAATTCTTGATTCCGAAAAAGGGGGCTTCGACAGAGTGGCTGTTACACTTCCGGCAGAAAATGCTTTTATTACTCAGTTTCCCGCAAAAGAAGGACTTGAGAAAAAGGATATGATAAAGCTCGTAAAACTTGAGCTCGAGCAGATTTTTCCAAACTCAAATATGAAGCATTTTGCAGTAAACGTAATTCCGTTTGAAAAAGATAAAAATGGAAATATAAGAATGATGGCTGTAATTATTTCCAAAAATGTCCTGGAATCAGTAAAAAATATTTTTCAGCCTCTCGGTTTGGGAATAGATAATATTGATATTGCACAGCTTAATGCCCATTCATCTTTCATTTATAATTATCCTGAAACCAAAAATGACCCGGTTGTATTCGTAAATGTTCAGGAGAAATTTCTGGATATAAGTTTGATAAAAGACCAGAAGCCATACTACTATAATCTAGCTTCTTACGAATCTAATGAGCAAATAGGAGAAGTATTTGAAAATGAATTTAATAAAATGACAGAAAATAATATTGATGAAGTAAAAGCAGCTTATTTCTTTGGCTCGGCACTTACCAAGGATATAAATATGATGTGCTGGGAAACAGGTATGATGCTCGGTATCGAAACCAAAAGGCTCAATCCTTTCAGAATGGTGAGGTCTGAAGTGTCTCAGAGAGAGCAGGAATATGTAGCAAGAATATTCCATTTATATCCCGGACCTGTAGGTGCATGTATTCCCCCTGTACACACGAAAATAAAACTGGCATAATGAGGATAATAAGCGGCAATCTCAGCGGAAGGGTGATAAAAAACAAACTGCCTTCAGGAATAAGACCTACTAAAGATTCTGTGAAGGAATCAATTTTCAATATGCTCCAAAATATGATTGATTTTGAGAATATTTCTGTTGCCGATATTTGTGCCGGTAGCGGGTCGCTTGGGTTTGAAGCCTTAAGCCGAGGAGCCGGAAGTTGCATTTTCATAGACATAATGAAACAGTCTGCCGATTACGTATCAAAAGCTGCTTCAAATCTCGGGCTTAATGAAAATTCATTTTCCGTTATTAAATCCGATGCAATAGAATATCTCCGGCTCTCAGATAAAAAATTTGACGTAGTATTTTTTGACCCTCCTTATAAATCCAATTTGTATTCGCGGATGTCAAAATTACTCGATAATA
>CAZIXJ010000185.1:0-6055 GCA_964542835.1 uncultured Hyphomicrobiales bacterium | reverse complement strand
AAGGCAGTTCATAGTTCAGAGGGTCTTCAGGCATTTCAATAACAGTATCTTTATTTGAGCTGAGATAAAGCCATGGTCCTTTTTTGCCTCTTGAATAATCGTAATTATCAATTATCAGAACGGGAGTTCCTGTCTCTTCCACAGGCTTTCCATCTACATAATCTGAGCCTTCGCCCCAATAATAAAGCCATTCTGCATCTTCCCGAAATTGCCTTGCACAGGAATGCGAGGCAGGATAACCGGGCATAGTAAACTGATGAAAAGCGCTGCCGGCATATCGGTGGATATTCCATGTGTAAGGCATCTTCCATGTGCTGTCGAGCGAGGATATTCTCAATTCGCTTTTCCAGTTTAAATAATATCTTCCAGGGAAAGTAGGAGTTTTTTCTTTTCCGCTGTTAACCGCAGCAAAATGTACCTGTTCACCATATTCGTATGCGGCATATGCCTGAAAAGCATTGCTCATTATTACTATTTTGGGTATTTCTCTTGCTTCGTGATAGTATTGGGGAAAAACAGAATATGCAATTTTTTCATCAAGGATTGTATCAGGAACAAGCACTGTATCACCAACCCTCATATAATGTCTTGCTTTTCGGTTGATGGTACAGAACACCTCATTTTTCAACGGATTTTTTTTATCTTCACGATAAGCCCAAAGCAAGCTGTCTCTGTGTTTTTTGTCTCTTAATACCACACGGTGATATTTTACTTTTGGGAATCTGTCGAGTTCATTAAACTTTTGTGCTTGTTTTAGTGAATCTTGATTGATTTTCTTTTCCACTGTATCTTTTTTTGATTTTTCAGGCACGGAAGAACGCTTGTCAGAACTGTCATTACAGGCAGACAAGAATAATACAAAAAGTAATATTACAAATAGATTCAGCAATATGTTTAATCATTTAATATATGAATTACAATTAAAATACAATTTAAAAAATAATTCTTATAAAAAAAAGATTATTTTTTCATTAAAATCAAAAAAACAAAAAATTACTATGTAAAAGGCTTAAATTTTTTAATCACCGTATTTTTTTTGAAAATTTTACACAAATAATTGGAAAATTCAGAACTTAAATTTAATTTGCAGTATTATTAATGTGTAATTTGCAAAATTATGGCAGATTAGATATTATTTTTATTACTTTTTATTATTTTTAGGAGTTTTAAAGTGAAGAATATCAGAAATTTTGAAAAAGCAACACAATGTGTACATGCAGGCGGAAAAGAGACTCCGGAAGGTGCTGTTGTAACCCCTATTTATCAGACATCAACTTTTAAGTTTGAATCTGCTTCTCAGGGGGCAGCATTATTCAAGGGAGAGCAGGAAGGCTATATTTATACAAGAATGAGAAATCCTACGGTAGAAGCAATGGAAGATGCAGTGGCAGTGCTTGAGGGCGGCTCCAATGCATTAGGCTGTGGCAGCGGAATGGCTGCAATATCTACATTATTTGCTGCTACACTATCAGCAGGCGATCACCTGATTTGCAGTGAATCAGTATATGGACCTACAACTACTTTACTAAAAAATTACTATTCAAAATTCGGCGTAGAAACTACTTTTGTTGACTCATCAAGTTTAAAAGAAATAAAAGATGCCGTAAAGCCTAATACTAAAATGATTTATATCGAAACTCCCGGTAATCCTACTCTTGTAGTTTCTGATATTGAAGAGATTGCAAAACTTGCCCGCAGCATCAATGCAAAACTTGCCGTAGATAATACTTTTATGAGCCCGATTTTGCAGAGACCTTTTGATTTGGGTGCTGATTACGTAATTCATAGCCTTACAAAAATTATTAATGGTCATGCCGATGTAGTCGGCGGTATTATTGTAGTAAAAAATGCAGAAGAATATCCGCATTTCAGAAAAACGCTGAACCATTTTGGTGGTACTATTGACCCGTTTAACTCCTTCCTTGTTCACAGAGGAATTAAAACATTAAAACTTAGAGTGGAAAAGCAATCTGAAAATGCTCATATAATTGCCAAATGGTTAGAAGAGCATCCTAAAGTAGATTGGGTTTCTTATCCGGGATTAAAGTCTCATCCTCAGCACGAAGTAGCAATGAAGCAGATGGTTGCACCGGGCTATATGATTTCATTCGGACTAAAAGGTGGGATTAATGCCGGCAGAATCTTAATGGATAATGTAGAGCTTTCTCAGCTTGCAGTAAGTCTTGGCGGTGTAGAATCATTGATTCAGCATCCTGCCTCTATGACTCACGCAGGAATGGGAGCTGAAGACAGAGAAAAAGCAAAAATTACAGATGGCCTGGTAAGATTTTCTGCAGGTATTGAAGACGTACAGGAAATTATCAAAGGGCTTGAAGCAGGATTTGATAAAATATAGTTTTTATTTGAATAAATTAAGAGGTAATTTTATGGCTGAAACAGTATTAGACAGATTACTGAGATATGTAAAAATTGATACTCAGTCTGATCCGAATTCCGATACTACTCCATCAACGAAAAAGCAGTTCGATCTGGCAAATCTTCTTGTAGATGAGCTAAAGCAAATTGGAGTAAAAGATGCAAAAATTGATGAGCATTGCTATGTATATGCTACCATACCTTCAAATTTACCTGAAGATGAAGCGAAAAAAGTTCCCGCAATAGGCTTCGTTGCTCACGTGGATACTTCTCCCGATACTTCAGGCAAAGATGTAAAACCAATCGTAGTTGAAAAGTTCAGAGGTGGCGATATTGTTTTGAAAGCTGAACAGGGAATAGCCATAAGAGATGACAGATGTGCCGCTCTGGCTAAATGTGTTGGGCATAAACTTGTCGTCTCTGATGGTACTACTTTGCTTGGTTCTGATGACAAATCAGGTATTGCAGCAATTATGAATATGGCAGAAACTCTAATGGAAAACCCCGAAATAAAGCATGGAGAAATTAAAATCGCTTTCACACCCGATGAAGAAATCGGCAGAGGTGCTGACAAATTTAACTTGAAAGAATTTGATGTGAAATATGCTTATACGGTAGATGGCGAGATGCCCGGAGAAATTAATAAAGAAACTTTTTCCGCAAATGCTGCAAAAATAACTACTAAGGGTCGTGATATTCATCCGGGATTTGCAAAGGATATTATGGTAAATTCTATCAGAGCTATGGCTACTATTATCGAAAGAATGCCTAAACATATGGCTCCTGAAACTACCGACGGCAAAGACCCTTATATTCATCCTTATATTGTGAATGGTACTGTTGCAAAATCCGAACTTCAGATTTTATTCCGTGATTTCCGTACGGCAGGTCTTGATGAACAGAAAAAGATATGCGAAGATATAATTTCAGATGTTCGCAGGATGTTTCCGGATACTGAAATAACAATGGAAATTAAAGAATATTACAGAAATATGCTTGATGCTCTGGAAAAGCAGCCTCAGGGACTTGATTATCTGGAAGAAGCTGTGAGAAGAAGTGGAATTACACCCGAATGGGTACCAATCCGAGGCGGAACTGACGGCTCTAAACTGACAGCTATGGGTATTCCTACTCCTAATATTTTTACGGGAGGCTCTAATTTCCACAGTAAAACAGAATTTGTATCTATTGATTTCCTTGAAAAATCAGTAGAAACAATACTTAATCTTATTCAGATTTGGCGCGAAAAAAGTTAATTATCAAACAATAAACAGGGTGAATTAATGGAACAAAAGAAAATTCAGAAAGAATTGCCTGAAAATGCTTACAGAGAGCTGAAGCCCGGTGAAGAATACAAACCGGTAGTGCCGGCTGATGAGATAATACCTGAGGTTACTCCCTGGTCGCTTTTTTGGGGATTGCTTATGGCTATTATTTTCTCGGGTGCCGCAGCTTATTCAGGACTTAAAATTGGTCAGGTAATAGAAGCTGCAATACCTATTTCAATTGTAGCTGTAGGCGTTGGAAATCTCGCAAAGAAAAAGAACGCACTGGGGCAAAATGTAATTATTCAGTCAATTGGTGCCAGCTCAGGTGTAATAGTTGCCGGTGCAATATTTACTATTCCCGGACTTTACATTCTCAAGCTGAATGCGAGTTTTATTCACATATTTCTTTCAGCAATGATTGGTGGCTTTTTTGGAATACTGTTTCTGATTCCTTTCCGAAAATACTTTGTAAAGGATAAGCACGGATACTTCCCGTTTCCTGAAGCTACCGCTACTACCGAGATATTGATTTCGGGTGAAAAAGGCGGAAAGCAAGCCGGAATACTCGTAAAAAGCGCCTTAATTGGCGGTATCTATGACTTTATTGCTATTTATTTTGAAGTATGGCGTGAAATATTTACTTCACGCGTAATTCCTGCAGGCGAAGTTCTGGCTGACAAAACAAAAATGCTCTTTCAGCTCAACGTAAGTTCATTGATTGTTGGTTTTGGTTATCTCGTAGGTCTTAAGTTTGCCAGTATTATTACGATAGGTTCATTACTTGCATGGTTTGTATTTATACCGCTTCTTAATTATGTCGGCAGTATTGCTGCCGGACCTGATGGAATAAATATGTTTGCAGCAATGTCTCCGGAAGTGATTTTCAAGGAGTACGTAAGGCATATTGGTATCGGTGCTATAGCTATGGCTGGTTTGATTGGAATTATCAAATCTTCCAAAGTTATTGGTAGCGCTCTACAGTTGGCATTTAAAGGTCTTTTCGGAAAAGACAGCGGTGCATCCGATGTAGTTCCGAGAACTCAGAAAGATATGAAAATGAATTTCATTGCTATTTTAATCCTGATGAATTCAATTTTGTTTTTCATTTTTATTTATACAGCATTTGATTTGACACTTGGTCAGTCTATAGCTGCATTTTTCACGGTGATGATAATAGCCTTCCTGTTTACGACGGTATCGGCTGAAGCAATAGCTATCGTTGGTTCAAACCCCGTATCGGGAATGACTTTGATGACTCTGATACTTTCATCATTCATACTTGCAAGTATGGGGCTGGAAGGAGAAAGCGGAATGCTAAGTGCGCTAATAATTGGTGGCGTGGTATGTACTGCTCTTGCTATGGCAGGTGGTTTTATTACAGATTTGAAAGTCGGTTACTGGCTTGGCTCAACACCTGTAAAGCAGGAATCTTTCAAATTCCTCGGTACTATAGTTTCTGCAGCTACAGTAGGTATAGTAATATTTATGCTTAATAATACATTTGGCTTTACAAGTGAAGATTATGCACTTAACCAATTCAATGAAGCAGAGACCGAGCAAATTATTGCCGGTACTGCATCACCAGAAATAATGGCAGAGTATAAACTTCATTTCGAAAATGCAAAGCCACTTGTAGCACCTCAGGCAAATGCTATGGTAGCGGTAGTAGAGCCATTCTTTACTTCGCAGGAGGGACAAAGCAAAATGCTTCTTCTCGGAGTGGGAGCAATAATTGCTCTGCTTCTGAACTGGCTTGGTATATCACCTCTTGCATTTGCTCTTGGTATGTATCTGCCTCTGCATCTGAATACACCGCTAATTGTAGGTGGTATCATCAATCATTACGTAAACAACAAATCCGGTGATGATAAGAAACTCGTAAATGCCAGAAATCAGAGAGGTACTTTAATTGCCTCGGGATTTATTGCAGGTGCTGCAATATTCGGTATTATCGGTGCGGTAATGATATTCTTTGGTGCAAATCTCGACCTCGGACTTTGGGAACATGGAGATAAAACTCCTGAAGTGCTTGCTCTACTCGCCTTTGTTGCACTTATTGCATATTTCGTATGGGATATCAAAAAAGCAAAATCTGAAGATTAATTGATTTTTTATTAAAATATAATCCCCGTATATAATATTACATTTGGTAATTATACGGGGATTTTTTAAATTGTAATTTTTTTATTAATAAATATGATTTTATGGCTGAAACGGAATATACTGCTGACCAACTAAAAAAGCAAAATCAAATTCTCAGAAAAGAGAATGAAGAGCTGCAGGCGAACAGCAAAAAACGCTCTTCGCAATTGGATGAAGTGCTTAAATATTCTGAAATGACGGTAGTTACTACTACTGAGGAATTAAGAGTAATATCTAATTACGGTTCTGATGAAATCGTATTCGGTAAA
>CAZIXJ010000184.1:0-6060 GCA_964542835.1 uncultured Hyphomicrobiales bacterium | reverse complement strand
TAGGCATTCAGCAAATAGCAATCGGCGGCGAAGACAAATCCAAATTAATCAATTTCTGGGTTGATATTATGGGACTGGAAAATATCGAGAATTTTAAAAATGAAAAAGAAAACGTAGATGAAGATATTCTACGTATGGGCAAAGGTGTAAATGCAGTGGAAGTAGATATAATGCAACCGATAGATATTGAAAAAAAGCCTGCAGTTCACAAACCACAGCTTAATCACATAGGATTATGGATTGATGATTTGAAGAAAGCCTATGAGTGGCTTCAGGAGCAGGGTGTAAGATTTACTCCCGGCGGAATACGCAAAGGAGCAGCAGGTTATGATGTATGCTTTGTTCATCCGAAAGGCAATGAAGAATTTCCTCTTTCAAGTCAGGGCGTATTGGTAGAGCTTGTGCAGGCGCCGGAAGATGTAATAAAAGCTTTGAGTTAATACTGTTTTAATAAATTGTAGAGCAGACATTATTGTCTGCAGAAATATGGAACTTCAGGCGTCCCCGCCGGAAGATTTTACCACACTTCAATAGCCCCGGGATTAAAGCCTGTGTGAAAACGATAAAATCCAAATTAAAAAAAAATGCATTCTTCTAAAACTCCCTCTCCCATTGGGAGAGCCTTAAATTAACCACCGGCAAATTTAAGAGGTGAGGATCTTTAATTCTTCTTTTATTGCAATTTTCACACAGTCTCTTTATCTCGGGGTTTGATTCTATCTCATTTTAACTGATTCCATTTATTCTCTCAAGTGATTCCCCAAGCTGTTTATTCAAATTTTCGGCAATTTCTTTCCCGAGTAATTCTTCATACTTTTTCTTGAAGGATAGCCATGATTCAATAATATCATCTTCTATTTCTTTGGATTTTTTTAATGGTTTCAGTAATACTTTTCTTCCTCTGTGAGTCTTTTTTACGTATCCTTTAAACTCCAGTTTTTCAATAAATCTTGTAACGGTTGATACGGCAAGATTCATTTTTCCTGCAATTTCAGATACAGTAATTCCGGGTGATTGATTAATCAAATGTATAATCAGTGCATAGGAAGTCGTCCAGCCGGTAGAAGCGAATTCTTTTTCTGCCAGTTGGGATATTATTCTCTGCATTGTACTGATATTTACATAAATGCAATCATTTAATATTTTATCTTCTTCAGGTTTCATACTGCAAAATTACGAAAAATAGTTGTATGTGCAAACATTTTTTTTTATTATATTACAATAAATGGAATTACAATACATCATATTTTATTAATTGTTATTTTTTTTATTTTTATGGAGGTTTTATGTTATTAAAAAAATTATTGACTATGTTATCTTTGATTGCATTCATTGCAATTATTGTTGCATGCTCTGAAGACTCTAATGATCCTTCTGACAATGACTATACATTGACTCAGGAAGATTTGGATAATGCAGATAATGTGCTTATCGCATCCATTACGGGTGATGAATACGGCGATGCCGCTATTCCTCACGGTGGTCAGGATTTGACACCTGATGAAACTATCAGAGAAGTGCTTGGAAATATGAACAGCCTGAATGACGATATAGATGTAGGTACAATTATCACTAAAAAAACCTATATGAAGGATGATATGGGAGATAAAGGTGATTTGCTCGTTACATTTGCCATGGTAAAACGCAAAGACGGATATTACCCTGAAGGCGGAGACTGGGAATATTATCAAATGCCGAATGACGGCACTGTTGATTATAATCAGAATCCAAACGGTGAAATAGCAAAAGCTGCTGCATCAGGTCAGATGGAAATGTGTGCCGGTTGTCATGCAAGTGCTTCAGGTAGCAATTGGTTGTTTGTTAAATGATAGTTGGAGTTTGAAATAATGACCGGTAAATTAATAGTATTATTTGCATTGCTTGGTTCTGTCTTATATGCCAAGCCGGAATATACTCTTCTCAGCGGCAACAGATGTATTAATTGTCATTACGACAGTAACGGCGGTGGCATTCGAAATGACCTCGGATGGTATTCTACGAAAGACAATGCACTTATCAAGCCGGAAGATATTGGCTTGAAAGAGCTGACAGAGTATGTTGGTTCGAACAATATCATCGAAGATAAGTTATCAGTTGGGTTCGATGCCAGAATACAATCTGCAAAGCTGGGCGGTCCGAGAGGTTCGGAGCGTGATATATTTCTTATGCAGGCATCGCCTTACGTAAAAGTAAAGCCTCTGTCCTGGCTTGAATTTTACGGTAAATATAATTTTTCGGACAGAACTTATACCGGTCAGTCCAATTATGGTTTTGATATTAAGATTCAACCCGGATGGCAATATCCGTACATTCGGGTTGGATTTATTCAACCGTTGATAGGAAACCGATACGACGACCACACCATGATGCTAAAAAATTCTACCGGTGTATTTTGGTCGTCTCCTATGGCACCTCCCGATTATCACGAATATGGAGCAGAAATTGGCTACGAGTCAGTAAAATGGCTTGGATTATATGCAGGAGTATATCAAACTGCTCAGCTATCTGAAATTCAGTTCCTCGGTAATACAGGGCAACCTTTTCTCTTATCTGAAGATGATAATTTATCAAGCGCAGTTAAAATTAAATTAAATAAAAATTTCTTCAGAAATACGTTCATTACTGAATTAGGTTCATCCTACTTCTTTAATGAATCTTTTGATATGTTTAATATTTATTTTAATCTTGGCTGGACTGATAAAATATCATTTCTTTCCGAATTGGCTTTAAGTACAAGAACGGATTTTCAGAAAGTAAATAATTATATGGCACAAGTAAGCTATCAGCTTATAAGTCCTGTAATATTATACGCAAGATATGAAAATGCAACAACTGATATTATCGATGGAAACATTGATAACACTTATTCTGCAGAGCAAATTGTTCTGGGTTCGTCACTCAAAGTATTTCCGTTTATTGAACTACGACCCGAATACAGAATTTTCGACAGAGCTAATTACGAATCATATGCTGCGCAATATACTGTGCAACTACATTTATATTATTAAAATGAGGATAAAATGCACAAAATCATCACAATTTTATCTATAATTGGAATTCTTATAACTTTTTCAGTCTGGGGGCTTCACAGTAAAGATTTTGGAGAAATGCTGATGTTTTCAAGAGAAAAAAAGCCTGTTATTATAACTGAAACTGATGACCTTTTTGGTACTGAAACCACTAAAACTGAATGGGAAGAAGGATTTTGGCTTGGCTTGCTTCCGGGAGACGATTCAGTTTCAATTGATTCTCTAAAAGCCGTAGCACCTATTTCAGGATTTTTTGTTTTTATTATTATTATTAACAACTTTTATTATTTTAAATTGAGGAGAAAAAAATGAAATATATTGTAATATCTTTGATGTTCATTAGTTATACTTTATTCTCTAATGGCTTTACAATAGCTCCGGATAAAGTAACCGAATTTTCGCTAAATTCTGATGTAGGCGAAAACGAATTAAATTTTATCAGTAATGCTCCTTTGGAAGATATTTACGGTAATGTATCACCGGATGCCATAAGCAGCAATTTTAAATTCAATCCCAATAATTTTCAATCACTTAGCGGTGCTGTATCTTTTCAGGTCGCTGCTATGGAAACCGGCATAAGCAAGCGAGATGAGCACTTAAGGAGCGGTGAATGGTTAAATGCCTCAAAGTATCCGGAAATAAAATTTCAGGTTGATTCTTTTTCAGATATTGAATTAAAAGATGACGTGGATGAACGCCAAACAGCAGTAGCAATGGTAAGTGGTACTTACTCAATGCATGGTGAAAGCAAGATAATTAATGTTCCTGTGGAAATAACTTATATCAAAGAATCTGAAAAAAGCAGAAAAAGAGCTTCAGGTGATTTGATTTTTATTAAAGGTGAATTCGATGTAAAATTATCTGATTTCAACGTAAAAGGAGCTCAGGGTATCGTTGGAAAAAAAGTAGGTGAAGAGATAAAAGTTGAATTTAATTTGTTTTACAATTCTAAATAACCAGAAAATGAAAAAAATACATAATGAAAGGCGTGATGCCCTCAAAAAAATAGGAACAGGTCTTGGATTATTTATTTCCCTCCCAATTGCAGGTAGTTTTTTTAATTCCTGCGAGCAGGAAGAAGGACCTCTCATATCAGATATAAAGTCACTCAATGTAAATATAAGTGAACATCAGGAATTAAGTGAAATCGGCGGTTCTGCAAGGTTGGTAGATGATACATTCACAATTTTTATTACTGCCGTAAGAGTATCAGATAATGAAATAAAAACTTTTAATTCTCAGTGTACTCATCAGGGTTGCACGGTAGGTTTACCCCAAAACTTGGAAATAATGACTTGTCCCTGCCACAGTGCCGGATTTTCTCCGGTGGACGGTTCTGTTATTAATAAGCCCATTGACGGAACAGATATTGCTCCGTTAAAACAATTTGATAATGATTTTAATCCCAATACAGGTGAATTGAAAGTTTATTTGTCTTAACATTTTTTTATTACTTATTTATCTGTTATATTTGAGATTATTTTTTAAATATAAGAGATATGAATATGGATATTTTGTGGTCACCATGGCGTTCAGAATATATTGATACTTTCAAAAATGAAAAAGAAAATCTAAATAATAAAACTTTTTTTAAAATAGCTATTGATAATCCTGACAAAGATAAAGAGCTTTTTGTTGTAAAAAGATTTGAAAGATGCTTTGTAATTTTGAATAAATTTCCATATAATAATGGTCATCTGTTAATAGCTCCATACAGAGAAATATCTGATATCGAAGAACTTTCCGATGATGAGCTATTTGAAATAATGCTTGTCGTTAAGAAATGCGTAAAATCTTTGAAAAAAGTTTATAATCCTCATGGATTCAATATAGGATGCAATCTTGGCAGAGTAGCCGGTGCAGGAGTGCCACAGCATATTCATTATCACGTAGTACCGAGGTGGAACGGAGATGCTAATTTTATGTCTGTTACAGGAAATGCCAAAGTTGTGTCTGAATCTCTGCATGTAACAAGAGATAAATTGTCTGAAGCCTTAAATCAATTAGATTGATGTATCGTGAGCTTAAAACCATTAAAATCACTCGGGCAAAATTTCCTTACTGATGAAAATTACATCAGAAAAATTGTAAATGCCGTAGAAATAAATTCCAATGATATTCTTATTGAAATCGGTCCCGGAACCGGAGCTTTAACCAAACATTTTATTGATAAAAATATTGAATTCTATGCAATAGAAAAAGATACAAGAGCTTATAATTATCTGAAAAACAAGTATGAAAATCTGAATATTATTAATGATGATATTCTCAATTTTAATTTTGAAGCATTTGAAAAATTTTCTGTAGTAGGCAATCTCCCCTATTATATCACATCTGAAATTATTTACAGATTATTATTAAACCATAAAAAAGTCATTTCAGGAGTTTTTACGGTTCAGAAAGAAGTAGCCGAAAGAATAACAGCAACCCCTGATAATAAAAATTATGGAATATTGAGTGTAGCAGTTCAATTATATGCGAAGCCTTCGCTTCTTTTTAATATTCCTCCAGGCGCCTTTTATCCCGCACCAAAAGTTACTTCTTCAGTAATTCATATGCAGTTTTATAATGAGCCACAGTTCGAAGAGCCTGAATTACTGATGAAATTTATTAAGGCATGCTTTTCTCAAAGAAGAAAAAAACTTTCAAATTCTTTAAAAACATATCTCAACAGCAGAAAATTCGATATTGAATTAATTAGAAATTCGTCTTATCATAATTTGCTGGATAAACGGGCGGAGAATCTCTCAATTACTGATTTTATTAATCTTTACAAATTTATTGGCAGTTAATAAGATGGAAGAGTTAAAAAATATAAAATTAAACTTAGCAGATAAACTGACAATTTCTGTTTTATTTGTTTATGTTGTTTTAACTGTTATAAATTACAATCAATTAGATTTGCCGTTAGGTCTTGTTGGGATTAATTTGGGTATTATTATTTTTGTTATCTCAACAGCTCTTGCCGATAATCATTATGACAATATGAGATATTTAAGCCTGCCGCCACAGGACGGGCAATACAGCGGCT
>CAZIXJ010000183.1:0-6067 GCA_964542835.1 uncultured Hyphomicrobiales bacterium | reverse complement strand
TCGTGAATTAATTATCAATAAATATGAAAAATTATTGAAATTCTAAATCGTTTCAATATTTAAGACAAAATTTAGGTGAAATATGAAAAGCAAAAAGTTAAGATTATATTTGGATACTTCTGTTTACGGGGGTTATTTTGATTTGGAATTCTCAGAATACACTAAACCTCTTTTCGAAAAAATATTTCACGAAGAATTTATATTGTTATACTCTTCAGTAACTCAAGATGAATTAGAAAACGCCCCTGAAAAAGTCCAAAACTTAGTAAAAAGTTTAAAATCTGAATATACAGAATTTCTCGATGCATCAGATGAATCTTTAGATTTAGCAAATGAATATATAAAAGAAAACGTTGTCGGCTCCTCAAGTTTTGCCGATTGTTTGCATATAGCATTAGCTACAATTCAAAAAGCTGATTTTTTAGTCAGTTGGAATTTCAAACACATTGTCAATATACAAAGAATTAGAGGTTACAACTCTATAAATATAAAAAATGGTTATAAAGAATTGGAAATTCGTTCACCAAGAGAGTTTATAAATTATGAAGACTGATAAAAAAAACTATGATGCTGTGAAGTTTATGAGACAGCAACGGGATGCATTAAGTAAGAAATTAATCAAAATGAATAAAAAAGAAATTTTGGATTACTTCAGTAAAAGTAATAAAGATAAAGCAGTAAAGCCGGGTATGTAATTGATTAAGAAATGTGCCAATATTTTCAGTTATTGAGCTTATTGAGCTTATAAAACTTTGTTGTATTGGCTAATGCCTTAGTTTGCTTCATAGGATTCAATTTTTATTTCCGCCATAAATGACGGGGCTGTTGAAATAATTCAGATGTGCAACACTTGTAAGTGTGGCACATCTTAAGAGAGAAAGTAAAATCGGACATCCGATATTTTCAAACCGTCGAATGTCTTTATTAACTCAATTTGATAATACAAAAAATAATACATTTTCGCTCTTTGCGTTTTAATCTATTATTTAGTCAAAACTAAAAAGGATATTATGAAAGAAACTTTTATCGTAGATGCAATCAGAACGCCCGTCGGCAAGTACGGCGGTACACTCGCAACCGTAAGACCCGATGATATGGCAGCACTTGTAATTAAAGAATTGATGAAACGAAATCCATCCATTGACTGGAATGACACTGAAGACGTGATTTTCGGAAATGCTAACGGTGCAGGCGAGGAAAACCGCAATGTAGCCCGAATGTCCCTCTTGCTTGCAGGATTACCTTATACAGTTCCCGGTGAATCTATAAACAGGCTTTGCTCTTCCGGTATGTCTGCGGCAATTAATGCTTCAAGGGCAATAAAAGCAGGAGACGGAGAAATCTATATTGCAGGCGGTGTGGAAAGTATGTCCAGAGCGCCCTTTGTACTTGCAAAATCAGATAAGGCGTTTTCGAGGAATGCTGAAATTTATGATACAAGCATAGGCTGGCGATTTGTAAATCCAAAATTAGATGCAATGTACGGTACCGACTCTATGGGCGAGACTGCTGAAAACGTCGCCGAAATGTATAAAATCTCACGTGAAGACCAGGATTTGTTCGCTTACAAATCCCAGATGAAAGCCACAGAAGCAAGAGACGGCGGAAGGCTTGCCAAAGAAATACTGCCGGTGGAAATCCCTCAAAGAAAGGGCGAGCCGATTGTTTTCAAAGATGATGAATTTATAAGAGATACTACCACTTTGGAAAAGCTCGCCAAATTGAAACCTGCCTTTAAAAAGGGCGGCACAGTTACTGCCGGCAATGCATCAGGTGTGAATGACGGAGCATCTGCACTTCTTGTAATGTCCGAAGATGCAGTTAAGAAATATAATCTGAAACCAATGGCAAGAATAGTTTCAAATGCAGTAGTGGGCGTAGAACCGAGAATAATGGGAATGGGACCCGTAGAGGCATCTAATAAAGCACTCCGCAAAGCAGGGCTTACTTTTGATGATATTGATATTATTGAATTAAATGAAGCATTTTCCGCACAGTCTCTTGCCTGCATCCGCGAATGGGGGCTTGATGATTACGACCCCCGAATAAATCCCAACGGCGGAGCTATTGCCATAGGGCATCCTCTGGGTATGACGGGAGCAAGACTTCTCACCACTGCAGCATATGAACTAATCGAACAAAACAAAAAATACGCACTTACTACTCTATGCGTAGGTGTCGGGCAAGGCTATGCTACTATTATAGAGAATATGAGGTAGATTAGATTTTGAAATAAGGGAGAATATATATATTTTTGCATAATAAAATGGAATAATATTTACAAAAGGAACGAAATGCTCACTAAAGAATATATATCATCTTTGAAAAATTCAGAAAATGACAAAATTTCTGAATTGATAAAAAAGCAAAGTGATTCTCGTTCAATAAATTTCATTTTAGAAAGTTTGGGAAGACTACCAAAAGGTTTTCATTCCGGTGTTTTTTTTGAACTGTTAGAGCATAAGAATAAGCATATCAGGCTCAATGCAGTAAAAAATATCGGCAAATTAAATGGTAATACAAATTTTCAGCAATTAATTGAATTATATCATAAAGAAAACGAATCTACTATTAAGAGAGAAATAGTATCTGCATTAGGAAGGCAAAAAAATAAAAGTTTTATTCCGTTTTTTATTGATGTGCTTGATGACAATGACCCAAAGATAGTGTTGCAGGCAGTGAGAAGTCTTTTGGTATTTGGAGAAGATACCAATGTAACAAACAGATTAAAAGAGCTAATCAATCATCCAAATGAGATGGTCAGGACTTCAATATATCAGAAATTCTTTACAGATATAAATATCAATTCTCAAAAAATGCCTCATAATGAAACCTATGATTTTCTAAAAAATGTTGTTGTAAATGGAGATGTGCTTGAAGTATTAAAAAAAGTACCCGATGAATCAATTCACCTTACTTTTACTTCTCCTCCTTATTATAATGCAAGAGATTATTCCATTTATGAAAGTTATGATTATTATCTGAATTTTCTCGAAGATGTTTTCAAATCTATTCACAGAGTTACAAAAGAAGGGAGATTTTTAATTGTAAATACTTCACCTATTATTATTCCAAGAATTAGCAGAGCTCATAGCAGCAAAAGGTATCCTATTCCATTTGATTTGCATAATCGAATTGTAAAAAACGGATGGGAGTTTATTGATGATATAATTTGGCTTAAGCCTGAAAGTAGCGTCAAAAACAGAGTAGGTGGTTTTATGCAGCACCGAAAGCCACTTGCATACAAGCCTAATGCAGTAACCGAATATTTAATGGTTTACAGAAAAGCAACTTCAAAACTTTTAGACTGGAACATCCGGAGTTATCCTAATGAGATTGTAGAAGCAAGTAAAGTAAAAGATGAATTTGAAACAAATAATGTATGGAAAATTGACCCTGTATTTGATAAAGTTCATTCTGCTGTATTTCCTAAAGAATTATGCAAAAGAGTAGTCAGATATTATTCGTTTAAAGGAGATTTGGTTTTTGACCCCTTTGGAGGCAGCGGTACTCTCGGCAGAACAGCAAAAGCACTTGACAGAAGATTTTTTATTACAGAAATTAATACAGACTATTTTGAATATATGAAGAGCAAAACTAAGTCAAAAACTATGTTTAATGAAAGAATTACAAAATTTCAAACTTTTGATGAATTTAAAAAGGCTATAAAAGATGACAATCACTGATGAAGTTACAAAAAATATTATCAGGAATTTAATTAACGGAAAAGATTACAGAGCAGAGATTATCGCATTAATTAACGCTCAATTTCTTCAGTTTTCGATTGAATTTTTCAAAAAAGTTGTTGATGCCAAACTTGCAAACAAAGATATTACCATAGACTGGTACAAAAAATATTTTTTAAATCCTGAATTATCTTCAAATGATATTGCTATTAATTCCGGCTTGAATAAAAAAACGATTACAAATATGTATAATTCAGCATCAAAAGAAATTGTAATTGATGCGGCTAATGAACATTATGACATTCTGTATGATTCAATAAGTAAACTGATAGAGAAGCAAAATGACATTGATTTATCTCTTACCATCAAACTAAAAAAGGTTAGTGTAGAATTAAATATAAATGAAAGTTTGATTTTAATAAATACACTTGCCGTAAAAAGAGCAGCTTTGAGAGGTGGTCTTTGGAGCACAGCAGGCAAGCGAGTAGAAAAATATTTGATGACTACCCTCTGTACCTTATTTGAAGTTCCTGAGGAATGTTACAATCAAAAGAAATTACCTGAAAGCCTTAGGGAAATTGATTTTTATATTAATCACAATAATAAATATTTTAAATGTGAAGTAAAATTAATGGGCAAAGGCAATCCCGAAAGTGCAGATGCAATTTTTGCGAGAGAAAGTGATATTTTCGTTGCCGACAAATTATCAGACTTGAATAAAAAACAAGCTGAAAACCTCAACGTAAACTGGGTAGAATTAAGGTCTGAAAATGGTTTTATGAAGTTTGAGCAAATCCTTACCAAACTAAAAATACCTCACAATAAGAACGTCAAGAATATTAAAACAAAAATCAATGAAATTATTGATAAAATTGAATATAAAATATAATACAAATGTGGATTTATAATTTAAAGTAACGTATTCAAATCTCTCCTATGGAATCACCTTTTTAATAATTGAAAGAAAAATCACCTCACTGAATAAGCCCCGATGAAATCGGCTCGCAAAAAGAGGCGTCTTGACAGCCTAAGAGCTGTCAAGACGGAGGATTTATTTATAATTACTTTTTTAATTACCTTCCATAATTAATATTGATTTATTTTGGATGCTTTACATATCCTTCAGAAATTCAAAATCACCTTTTGATACCTGCTGTGCTATATTGGCAGCTTCTCTTACGGGTTTTATTATGAAATAATCAATCATAATAATTATGGCGATTACAAATAGAAGAATCATAAGAGTAATTAAAGATACTTTTATAATCAAATCTCTTCTCTGGGATTCTATTACTTCAGAATTGTTTTTAACGGAAGCTACATAGCCGATTTTTCTGTCGTTCAAATCAAATAAAGGATTGAGACTGAAGAAAATATCATCATAATTATGAATAATAGTTTCATCCGTATTCTTCATTTGTTTAATAATATCATCATTCAGTATTTCAGAAGGTATTGCCCATTCGGAATTCGGTTTGGAAAGATAAAAGTCGTCAATTTTCAGGCTGTAAAACTGCTCTATTTGCTCTTTGCTTAGTGCATTTTCGGCAGTTTCGGCAGTTATGATATTTATCATATCAGTTTTAGATTTATCTGCAGAAAGCAAATTAAGTATATCCTTAATGCTGTAAAGAAACTCAACCGAGCCGAGATATTCACCTTCAAATATAATCGGACTTAAGCCTCTTACTGCAAATCCGCCAACGCCAAACTCAATGGCTTTTACGGGCTGCTTCGTGCGGTAAACTTCCAGTATAGTAGGTCTGAAATGAGCAAGGTCATCAAAACGTTTGTCTTTCCATACACGGAGAAAACTTCTTGCCGGGGGTTTGTGATAATGAATTTTAAAATCTTTTATCTCACTGTCTTTTGTTATTTCGTTAATTATTGGTTTTACTGCATCAGCAAGCATATTGCTGCCTTCAGTTTCATCAGGATTTCCATATGCTTCGGGAATGATATCGTTTTTTGCAAAAATTTTAGCTATTGCTAATGCTTTAGCTGCAAAATCATCTATTGTCTGATTAAGCACTGTACTGTTTTTGCGTTCTTCTTCTATTGAACTCCTTTGTATTACGGAATTGGAAGTATCAAAAAAGAAATAAGCTACAGCAAAAGAATAGAAAATGCTTAGAGGTATTAACAATAACAATAATTTTTTTCTCAGACTGTAATTACTAAATTTCATAATCGCCTCATTTTATTCAGGAACTTTTTTTAAATTTAAAATAATACTTAATAATAATTTATACAAAAAATTCAGTTTACACAAATTTTTTATCGGATAAATCTCGAATTTCTTTACTTTATGTTGTTTTTTTTAAATAATTCTTTTATTTAAGAAAATTTATACTTATTTTTCATATTGCTAAATGTGTATC
>CAZIXJ010000182.1:0-6069 GCA_964542835.1 uncultured Hyphomicrobiales bacterium | reverse complement strand
CAATGCATAACAGGAGAAAAAATTGAAGAAATTGAAAAACTAATGCTTACTGCTTCGGGCGGTCCATTCAGGAATGTTTCCATAAATGAATTTAACAAAATTACAGTAAAGGATGCTTTGAATCATCCGAACTGGAATATGGGCAACAAGATAACTATTGATTCCGCTACGATGATAAACAAAGGATTTGAAGTAATAGAGGCTTACTGGCTTTTTGATGTGAATATCAATCAAATTGAAGTACTTGTGCATCCTCAGTCTATAGTTCATTCACTGGTTCAGTTCATTGATGGTTCTGTAAAAGCTCAGCTCGGGCTTCCTGATATGAGGATACCGATTTCTTATGCACTAAATTTTCCCCGAAGATTTGAATTTGATTTTCCGAGAATGAATCTTGCTGAAATTGGAAATCTTACATTTGAAGAACCTGATTATGATAAGTTCAGAGCATTAAAGCTGGCTTTTGATGCAATCAAAGCCGGAGGAAATTCTCCTGCTGTATTGAATGCTGCTAACGAAGTAGCAGTTAAAAACTTTTTAGAAGAGAGAATTAATTTTGTACAAATATCAGAAGTCATTGAAAAAGTTATTGATTCCGTAGATTTTATTAAAAGTCCGGATATAGATGATATTTTATTTACTGATGATAATTCTCGGCGGATTGCAAAAGAAGTAATTGATAATTTTAAATGATGTTTTATAAAAAATAGCAAATTTATGGGAATTTTGTTTGATATATTTTATTTCATAGTAGTAATTGCTATTCTCGTAGTAGTTCACGAATTGGGGCATTTCCTTGCTGCAAGAATGACGGGGATGAGAGCAGATGTTTTCTCTGTTGGAATGGGCAACAGGCTTTTTGGATTTAATAAAATCAACGGATTTACTTTAGGTAAACTGCCAAAAGATTTTAATCACGACGGCTATACTGATTACAGAGTATGTGCATTTCCCATTGGGGGGTATGTAAAAATATCCGGTATGATAGACGAAAGCATGGATGACTCCTATACGAAATCAGAGCCAAAGCCTTATGAATTCCGCTCAAAAAATACTTTTCAGAAAGCATTTGTGCTTTCTGCGGGAGTGCTGATGAATTTTCTTCTTGCTCTTGTAATTTTTGCAGGTGTTTTTTATTTTCAGGGAGATACAAGTTATAAAACTACTACTATCGGATATGTGGCACAGGATGGAATGGGCAAAATTGCCGGGCTTGAGCCGGGTGATATAATACTTAAAATAAACAAAAAAGAAATTAATTCCTGGAATGATGTAATTTCAGGGCTTACTACAGATGATTTTGCTAAAGATAAAAATATTGAACTTATCAGAGATAATAAAAGAATAAACGTTACCGCTGATGGTTCGAATTTAGTAAAACATATGGCCGAACAGGGAAGTCTGGGAATTGACCCTATAGATACAAAAACTATATTAATATCTGTATTACAGGATAATCCCGGAATAAAAGCAGGATTAAAGCCTTATGATACAATAATTGCAGTTAATAAAAAGCCAATTTTATCTTATAATCAGTTTATTGATATCGTAAGCAATAATGCAGGCAATGAGGTAATAATAAAATACAAAAGAGATGAGTTTATAAGCTCGGTTAAAGTAACCCCCAATGATGAAGGTAAAATCGGAGTAGGTATTTCTCAGGCTTATACAGGTGAGTTTACAACTGTCGAATACGGATTAGGAGAGGCTTTTGTAAAAGGGTACAGGCAAACTATTAATACCGTAGAACTATTTTTTACTTCAATAGGGCAGATATTCAGCGGGAATCTTACAGTTCAGCAGTCAGTCGGCGGACCAATAATGATAGCTTCCAAAGCAACTGAACATGCCGAACAGGGGATAGTCAGTTTTTTAAGTTTTATGGCATTATTATCAATTTCTCTTGCAATAATAAATATTCTTCCATTTCCTGCACTTGACGGAGGGCATTTGATATTTGTAATTATTGAAGGGATTTTCAGAAGAGAAGTGCCTCACAAAGTAAAAATGGCTATTCAGCAGGGAGGAGTAATAATTCTTCTTTTATTTATGCTTTTTGTTGTATTTATTGATATAAACAGGTTATTTTAGTATGAATGACAGACCTTTGATACTTGTTTCCAATGATGACGGCTATGATGCTCCCGGCATAAATGTACTGGCTGAACAGATGAGTAAAATTGGTGATGTAGTAATTGCAGCACCTTCTGTACAAATGAGTGCCGTAAGTAGTTCACTAAGCGTTTCCAAACCCCTTAGAGTAAGAAAAATTGAATTGAATAACAGAATAACATACGTTGTAAACGGAACACCTACCGACACAGTTAAGATAGCTCTTTCAGAATTATTAGACAAAAAGCCGGATTTACTTGTTTCAGGTATTAATCACGGAGCGAATACTTCAGTGAACGTTATTTATTCAGGTACAGTTGCTGCTGCAATAGAGGGAGTACTCGCCGGAATCCCTTCTATAGCATTTTCGTATGCATCTCATGATTATTCTACAGATTTGACTAATGCCGGAAAGTATTCACTCGAAATTGCACAAGAAATTTTGAATAATGCACCCGAAAAAGGAACATTGATAAATGTGAATATACCAATGGGAAATATCAACGGAATAAAAGCAACCTTTTTGAGCAATGCAAAATGGGATGATAAATATTCCAGAAGAGTAGATCCTTTTGAAAGATTATATTACTGGTTTGCAGGTGAGTATAATATTCAGGAGGATGAATCTGATGAGTCTGATGATATTGCTTTGAGAAACGGATTTGTATCAGTTTCACCATTAAAATTTGATTTTAATGATAGAAATTATTTGTCTAAATTAAAAAAATTGAGTATATTTAATAATGGGAAAACGATATAACATCGATGAAATTGAAGAAGGAATGAAATTATCTGAACCAGTGCTTAATAAGCACGGGCAGATATTACTTGGCACGGGAATTGAACTGAAAAAAAAGCATATAAGGATATTAAAGTCATGGAATATCAGTTTTGTTTATGTAGTTGACAACAACCATAATAAAGAGAGAATAATATCAAAAGAATTATTGATGAAAGCTGTGAAAGATTTGAAAAAAATTATTAAGTGGAAACCTGATAACGATAATGAAGTAGCTCTGATAAATGCCTGTGCCAAATATTTAGTGATGAATGTTTATGAAAACCAGTAAGAATATCGAAGCATATTTAAGTAAAATTAGAGAGTTGCCTACTCTTCCAACAATTTATTCTACTTTTATGGATGTAATATCCAATCCAAGGTCAACTGCGAAAGATGTAGCTGAAGTAATTTGTCAGGATCAGTCCGCAGCCTCAAAAGTACTGAAAATATCAAATTCGTCAATATATGGTTTTTACGGAAGAGTAAATTCAGTCTCACAGGCAGTTACTTATATTGGTTTTGAAGAAGTTAAGAATCTGATTATTTCCATTTCCATAATGAAAATTTTCAAAGATGCTAAAAAGACAGCAGGTTTTAACCCTGTGAATTTGTGGAAGCATTCCATCTTTACTGCTGTAGCAACGAGGATGATTGGTAAAGAATCAGGAGTAGATAAAATTGAAGAACATTTTATTGCAGGAATTTTGCATCAGATTGGCAAACTTGTATTGTATAAAATTGCCCCTGATAAATACATAGAAGTAATTGAATATGCAAGATATAATAATATTTATCTGAAAGATGCCGAACAAAAAATACTCGGAATTACCTACACAGTAGTAGGTGAGATGATTGCAGAAAAGTGGAACTTGCCGGCTACGGTAAGAAGTGCTATAAGAAACCATTATATTGGTATTTCTGATGATAATGATAGTATATCTGCTGCAATACATTTATCAAAAATTCTGGGGATAATGCTTCAGATTAATTCATATGATGGAGAACTTGTACCAAAACCTAACCCCGAAGTATGGAAAATACTAGATTTGCCTGATAATTTCATTGAAGAAAACATTGAATCGATTATGAAAATATATCAAGAATCTGAAAATTTATTATTGAAGAGCTAATGATATTAGAAACAAATCAGATATACGAGCAGGAATTTAACTGGGATGATTTTCTCAGAAATATTGAAGATTTTGTAGAAAAAAATCGGGATATTGATTCTTTTTATGAGATTCAAAATTCCGGGCTTGATGTATTTCAAAAAATATCTCATTCTGAGAACGTATCAATTTTTCTTATTAATGATGATTTTGAATTTGATTTAAAAATCGTAAAACCAGAAGCAGGGTGTGATGAAATAAATATGATTTATGAAATCTATCTTGATAATGGTACAATAGGAAAAACAATAGACAGTTCCAAAACGTGCATCTACAAACATCCGGTCATAGAAGAAAAATCAGTAATAATCGTTCCGCTTTTTACCGTGAATGCCACATTAGGCTTTGTGATTATTACGTTAAATTGTGATATTTCAGACATTCCGCAAATTCTGATACGTTTGATTTCACTAATGGGCAGTGTTTTTGCCGGAAGGCTCGAAAATCTATTTAATTTAAAAGAAATTGAAGCAACCAATATTATACTCGAACAGTCAGTAGCTCAACGAACAGCGGATTTGAAAAATAACAAACGTGAGTTAAATGCAATTCTTGATTCCATACATAATGGTATTATAGTTGCTGAAAAGGATTCTCTCAATATTATCAGATCTAATCCTGTAGCAGAAGTTTTGATAGGGTTATCTGACTTTGAACTGGAAAACAGAAAAATTAATGAATTTCTTGATTGCAGCATAACACAAAATAATAAAATTAAAAATTATGAATCCCGGTTAATTACAGACAATGGAGATACAGTCCCTATACTTCGAACTACTTCTTTTTTGAATTTATCCGAAAAGCAATTCCGAATAGAAAGTTTTTTTGATATTACTGATATAAAAAAAGCCGAACAAAAGCTCAAAAATATCAATGAATTGCTTGAGATGAAAGTAGAGGAGAGAACTGTAGATCTTAAGCTATTGATAAGAAAATTAACTGAAGAAATTAATACAAGGACTGAAGCTGAAAGAAAGGTAAGAGATTTGCTACAAAAAGAGCAGGAAGTAAATGAATTGAAAAGCAAGTTTATTGCAATGGTTTCACATGAATTTCGCACACCGCTTACAGTAATAAAATCTTCCGCTCAGATACTCGAAAATTATCAGGATGATCTATCTTGTGAAGAAGTAAATACTTATACGAAACGTATAAGCAAAACGATTGATATGATGACTTCGCTTATTAGTAACACACTCTTCGTAAGTAAAAATGAAAGGAATAAAATAAAGCTTGATAAAAATGAACTTAATATTTTCGATTTTATTGAGGATATTATTTATGATGCAAAATTGATAAATGAAAATAATGACAGGATAAAATGTGAATATGAAATTAAAAATAATATTATTAAAACAGATGAAAAATTATTAAGATTGATAATTGGAAATTTATTGAATAATGCTTTAAAATATTCAAATACTGATACAGAAGTAATTATTAAAATCTCGGAATCCGATGAAGATGTAATTATTAGTGTGATAGATGAGGGGATTGGAATATCGGAGGAAGATCAAAAGAAAATTTTTGATGTATTTTATCGTGGTACAAACGTAGGTAATATTTCAGGAACAGGATTAGGAATGGTCGTAATCCTCGAATCATTAAAATTAATATCAGGCAAGTTGAATTTAAAAAGTGAGATTAATAAAGGTTCAGTTTTTTCAGTAACTATTCCAAAATATAATAAATGAAAACAGAAACACTTTTAATAATAGAAGATAATGAATTTATCAGAAAAGATCTTGAAAATTCATTGACCAGATCCGGATATAATGTATTTGCTGCAGAAAGCGGTGAACAAGGAATAGACCTTGCCAAAATGCATATGCCGGATTTGATAATTTGCGATATTATGCTTCCAAATATCAGCGGATATGATGTACTTGAAAAAGTCCAATCGCACGAGGATACTGCAGAAACTACTTTTATGTTTCTTACTGCTAAGTCTTCACCTGATCATGTAAGAAAAGGAATGCATCTTGGAGCTGATGACTATATTACCAA
>CAZIXJ010000181.1:0-6070 GCA_964542835.1 uncultured Hyphomicrobiales bacterium | reverse complement strand
TTTCTAACAGGTTCAATAAGGTCTTTTTTAACAAAGAAACCTTCAAAATTTTCAGATACTAATTGATCAAGCTTATCTAATTTCATAGTCATATTAGTTACCGCCAACTGTTGTTAGCTCGCTATCTAAAATTATACCATCATGATTTAAAAGCACTACATGTGCTGCTTGCCCTTGCACGCTATCGTCCACCATTACACGGGCTTTATTATCCTGAACTTGTCTTCTTTCTGGTTTGGACAATACAACTGATGTGGAAGCATTATCTGCTTTATTGCGAATATCCACTTTGTAATTATCAGAGGCCTCTTCGACTTCAATATGGCAAATAAGCTGATTCCAACTTACACTTTTAATCTTGCCGGCTAGTTTAGAGGTTTTGCTAAATGTAACCCCAATACGTGGAACAACGCATTCCTGAAGACTGATTCCTCCATGGGCATATTCTTCATTGGCTTTAAAAAAGGAAATACCCGGAGCATAAGCTAGAAAAGTGCCTTCATTCCATGTCCAAGGGTAGTGAGGAAAATCTACTGAAGCGCCTTCTTTTATGTGAGCACACCGTCCCCATCGTGTTTCCGTCAACTCCTTAGTGATTTTAGCCTTAGGTAACCCGCCTGGAAGTAACAACCACCCATGATCCGTCACGATAGTTACTTTATTTACACCAGCCTCTTGTAAACCTTTTATAGTATCAATGACCTCTTTTAAACACTCATCAATATCATTTACCATATTAGCCTGCTCGTTATGACCCTTTTTATCCAGATCGCCTATTTCAAGCCAATATCCCCCCCCCTTTTCCACCTTTTTGGGCGATTTCACATATTGATATCCTGTATCCTCGATCGCGGACCTAAATACCTGAGTGGTTAAATCCTTCCCATTTACTGTAGGCTGGAATTTATTAATGGAGCTGTTTTTATCAATTGAACCTGACAATGGGGAATTAAATGCTTTTGCTGTAGGCGTTACTGTAGGGATAGCCGTTATTTCACTATCTAAGCTTAGGTCAAACCCTGACTGATTTAATTGATCAACAAGTTCAACAGCAATATCATATCGTAGTGCATCAACAAACAATATGGCTTCATCATCTGAAGCGGGCTTAAAGGGCTTATTTTCATTATTAAATTTGTCCTGAAATTTTTCAGTCAGTTTTTCCAACCACGGTTTATAAATGTATTGAATAGCCTGTGTCAACACCTCTAAATCAGCATTTGTGTTTACGGCAGTCAAAGCTTTGCACATATATTTATCGGCTTTATAGCCTTCAGTAGTATAGTATTCAACTAAAGAGCCTAAATCTTGTCCGGGATATGGATTCTGGCAAATCTTAGCCATCTTAGTTAAATGATGAAGAGAATTGAGTAACGGTGACAATCCAAGTTCTTGCCATACACTATCTTCTCTCCAAGTATGCGCTTCCTTCAGGTTTTCCAGCTTATTCAGCACATCATTCAGTGCTATATCGCTCAATTTTTTGAGCTCTTCTCTTAGATCGTCTTCAGCCTTCTCGACTTCCTGTGGCCAACTATCTCTCGGCATTTCAAACATGCCTGTGCCTAAATCATCGGGGGCTGCTAACCGTAAGTATTCCTGTACTTTTGGATATCTGGTCGGAGCATGGCTAAAATACTCCCAAATCTGTGCCCATGACCCTCTACGTGATCCTAATTCCCGAGCAATGTTTTTAATATTCTTGATATCAGGAGTAAAGCCGAATGATTTCTTGCAAATCATAATGAAGGACTGCTTTTTATCGCTTGGTAGAGTTGTTAAAAACTTATCCCCTTCCTCCATCCATTTTAGGATATCAACACCTACATTCGGATATTGGTTGTTAAGAAGAAAATCAGCATCAACATATTCCTTTCTGTAAAATAACTCGGGTTCATTGAAGTAATTAGGCAATGAACTGATAAGGGTGTCTTTTGTCAAATTGTCTTGGGCAACATTTATTCCCATTCCTTCTTCATTCTGAATAAAACCTACTACCGTCCATTCCTTACCATTTTCATGAAGCCAGATGGTACCGGTATATTGATATTCCAGAATGGGTTGTAATTCGAGATCAGCTCCACCAACATTTTTCAAATCCCTTCTCGAAATTCCCGGTAGATATATGATAGGAATATCTGATTCTGGCCAATCCACTTCTGGTAGTTCTCTATCAACCATACACTTTAGCCAGATAGCCGGACCCATTTTTTTAGTTGGATCATACTCTCCAAATACCATCAGCGGAGGCAGGCTTTCCTGAAGCTTTTCAATAATGGAGCCCCACTGCTTCTCAGGGTCAGGCCAAAGTATAACCCGAGGAGACGCCATTATTTGGCTGTTATGCTTGGCAGCCTCTTTTAAACTATGAATTAATTTGTCTTTTAAGCTCTTCAAATATCTATTCTATTTCTTCAGGTTCTGAATAAAAATCGTCTTCTTCAATCTCGGTCGGGGTTTCCTCGAATTCAGTCAAGTCTTCAAACCACCGGTCTTTTGCCCAGGTAACAATCTTATCTCGTCTATCCAATATTGTATCCGCATTCCATTCGGGGTGATACTCAACGAGTTCACGCTCTTGAAATAATGGGCTATTTCTGTAGCATGGTTTGTCTTGCCCCACTTCTCCAACCTTTTTATCAAAACCTTTATTTTGATAGCTGCTATTATCATAGGTCAAACAGAGATTGCCAAAGTCATGCAGATAAATTTTAATCGCTTCTTTTGTAAATCTCTCTTTCCAGTACCCATCCTTATCATTGGGAGTTCGGGGTAAAATATGTTCGATGGTATTTTCAAGCTTTTTCTCAGTCACTGCGTCCCACGGTAACTGAACAGCTCTTCCATCTGCCAGATGTTCTTCATATTCATAAAGAAAGTATTTTAGAGCACCCCACTTGTACCAATTGTTATCGTCAGGGTTTAACTCCCAAAACGAATCAAAGCTACTGGGCTTAGAATAGTAGTACAATAAGGCCCTCATCTCCTGATTCAACTCATCCATCCCATATTCATCTTTATTGTAAAGTTGGTGAGCATATTGAAAAATTGACGACTGCCCGGTATCAGCCCGTTTTCCCTGCATATTATATACCCTAAATGCGAATTTTTCTAAAAACTGTACCAGATCTCTATAGTAAATGGCATTCTGTGGATACTTCAATCTAACTGCCATCAAAAGAGGGCGAAAGCTGGCAATAGTCTTCGTTCTTATCAGTTTGATGCTCCAAAAAACCACACTTTCATTTTCAACATTGTTCTCATACGAATTAAAGGATCCTTCCCTATTGGGTTTTTCTAAATCAACAAAGGCTATGGAGGCTTCATCTACAGACTTTACGTAGTCTGTTAGGTCATTAAGTAACTCGCGATCTTTGGTGTAGTAATCCCTAAGGCTAAATTTATTTTTAATAGATTTGCTGCCCTTCCATTCCCTACGATTGTAGTCATGGTACATCAACCAATGTGCTCGAAGAAATTGATTTTCCGCGCTGCCCCCCAGATCGGCAGACATCAGTCTTTTATATATGTTTGACCAGGTCTGGTTTACCTTAGTGGCCAACTGCTTACTTGATGGCAAATCAATTTTTGTGGTAAGGTATAGAAGGTAATTCTTCACCTTTTCTAGTTCTGTAAGATCTTTACCGCGATTGTTCATCACCTCAAAGATTACTCCAACTTCAGCCTCATCGTTGACTACATACATTCCCATTTTTAGCTGGTTCGTGATTTTCTGGTAAAGCTGAATCAACCAGTCTTCAAACCCGGTTCCCTTTTCTTTTTTCTTTTCTTTTATGTATTCCTCAAATACAATCTTAGCTTGACTAAGCCTCTCATGTGATCTGATTGTTTTGCCTGTGACTCCAGGTCTTCCGAGGATGTTGGTTTTAAAAAACTCTTTGCAGTCTTCATTAAGTGTTAGTTTATAGAAAAGGTTACCATCGCTGAGTTTTTTAGTGTGAAGGTATTTCTTACTGATTCCCTTTGATAATTTTTCAAATCTAGGACTATCTGATAAAAAGGAACGGATAACTGACAATAGAATGACAATACTTGTAAGCCGCTGTTGCCCATCTACAATGTCGAAACCAGAATAAGTTCCACCTTCTTCATCTTGTTCAGTCATTCCATTACCATGAAAAACTAACGTCCCGGTGTAGTGGTCAAATCCTGGTGGAAGTAGTTCTAAATCTTCAAGTAGATCACTGCAATGTTCCTTTTCCCAAGCATACCCTCTCTGGTAATCAGGAACCCTAAAAAAGCTATTATTGAAAATAGTTTCGAGTGATTTGGTATAGTTTTCCATAAAGTTTCTATTCCTTTCTCGCTTCCCGAGCCTTTCTCTTAATCTCATTGGTTAGATGTGGGATAACTTCACCATCATCCGATTTTAATTTGTACTCATCATCCAAATCTTCGTACCGATTGTGTCTTAACGGTTCCCAATGTGAACCTTCAGGATTTTTACCACGGTCTTTGGTCCATTTAACATTGAATTTCTTTCGAAGAACGCCTGCTTCTACAAAAGGGTACACATTAAGTAGCACGCCATCATTCAGGTCTGGATCCCAACCTATAGATTGTTCCTCCAGTGGTTTCCATCGCACAAAAATATCGTATGGGGGTTCTCCCTCCAGAATGAGGAGGAGTTTTTCCTTGAGCTTTTTAGCTGCAGCGATTTGACCCTCGGCTCCACTTTGGCCGTTTTTGAGGCGGACTTCACATTGTCGGATCCAGTCTCCCAGATACGTATAAATAAGCTTTTTCAGGTTGTCTCTGGTAAGCTTGTGGTAATTTACCAGGGCTGAAAAGCCTTGTTTGTGTCCGTCCCAGATATGCCAGATAAAAGGCCGGTTATTGAAAAGTTTACAGTGTTGGCTAAAAAACTTGTCTCTTAGCCAGCTTTCCAGGTTTTTCGCTTTCGCTTCTTCCTTATCGAGCAGCTTATCAATGGTTTGGTTATTCCATTCGTTACCCCAAACTTCTTTTAAATAGTCCCGGAGACGACTGGCAGCTGCTTGCTCCGCATTCACGGAGGGAATGCACACAATGCCATCATCATCACTTAGATGGTCAAACTCTTTTATTTCATCAATTAGCTCTCTGGCTTCATTATCTAACTCCATCTCTTCATCCTGCTCAGCGGGCCAGCGATACCCTAACAATCTTGCCAAGGCAACTTGAAGTGGTTTATCTGATTCTTTCGGATTTCCATGAAAAACCCATTGAGTAGAATCATCACTGTAGGGTTTTGGGAGACCATCTGGATATTTCTTTTCTGCGACTTCATTCCAATGTTCTAAATCAAATGGAACTTTTACCAGAGTAGAAGTACCCGGTTGGAGTGCAGGATTTAGATTCCTTACTTCATTATAAAACTCTCTATCACTAACAAAACACCATATAGCTTCAATAAACCTTTTCTTAAATGGAATAATCGCCGCTGTGATCTTGTCATGGATTTCACCTGAATATAATGATGCGTTCAAATTTCTCATCAAATTCACCAATACTCCTTTATTCTCCCAAGCATCAAAACCCTGAACTCTAGCACTATCAGATTTTGATAAACTTCCACTATTATTTTCCCAGCGTATCACACAATTAAGTCCAGTGTAATCTTCGCTTGAATTGGGTGAAACCTGAAATAATTCCCAATTATCATCAACTAGTGGCATTTCCCAAAAGAATAAAACATATCTATTTTTATCTCCAGTAGACAGCCCCTCAATACTAGAGGCGAAATCAGATAATGGTTTTAAATCTGAAGTCTTTCCAAAAATAAATCTGAAATCTAATTTCTCAGATATGGAGGACGTTTGAGTTAAAATTATTTCCTTATTGAGAAGTTTCTTTTGTTTTAAAATTGGTTTGTTCAGCCTGGTAAGATCTAAACCAAAATAATTCTGTCTTTTTTTAGTGGTATCAATGATAAATAAACCGGCAAATGCTCCTGCAGCTTGTGGGCTATTAAAAGCATTCTCACCCAATTTTATAAATGAAACAATAGAATATTTTTGAATTACAAATTTTCTAAAACTCTTATAAGAGTGTTGAAATGCCCAATTCT